>JAFYYE010000229.1 GCA_017557715.1 Pseudobutyrivibrio sp. | reverse complement strand
CAGCTAAGCTTGACGATGAGACAGCAACAGAGGCTATTAAGAAGAGCATTTCAGCTCTTGGCATCGTTGGAATCATTGCAGCAGTTGCAGTTGTTTCAGGTTTAGGCGTATTCGCTTTCAGAAAGAAGTCTAAATAATTAATTTTATGTTACTATTCACAGTCATTAGGTTGATTGTGAATAGTAACTATTACTGTTTTTAATGGTTTGATTTAATGGCTGAGGAAATCAGCTGTTAACTGAGATTATTAAATTGATTTCAATAATAAATTTAAGATAGGAGATAGTAATGAAAGTATTAAAGAGAATTTGTGCTTTAGCATTTGCAGTTGCAATCGCTTTAACACCAGTTGCGCCAGTAAAGGCAGCAGAAGCTTCAGAAGGGGCTGAGGCAGCAAAGCAGGGCGTTGTTCAGGTAAATACAGTTATTGTTGGCAACGATGCAGAAAAGCATGTAGTAATCGGTGGAGCAGGTTTTATTATCGGTGATGCAGAGGGCACCGAATATGTAATCACAAGCAAGCACATTGTTAGCCCAGATCAGGACACATTAAAGGCAGCATGTGATTTCTATGGATTAATTGGAAATGAGAAGTCAATGGACGTTAAGATTTCCACAGAAGTAGTTATCGAGAGCGATGTAGTTCTTACAGCATCAGTGCTCACATCAAGTAGCGAGCTTGATATGGTTGTGCTTCAGTTACCACAGCCAATCTACACAAGAACACCTCTCAAGTTATTAACAAACAAGAAGTACGATGTAAACGATCTTCCATATGCAGCAGGTGACTCAGTATTTGCAGTAGGTTTCCCAGAGATGATTTCATACGATGCACCTACTCATTATTACTCAGACCAGCAGGTTCAGATGGAAGCTGGCGAGATTAAGAATCTTACAAGCTACGAAGGAATTCAGGTTATCGAGAGTGATGTAGCTACAGATTTCAACAACTTCGGCGGTCCACTTGTAGATTCAAACGGATACGTTATTGGTATGAACTTACCACTTTATGATGAAGGAAGCAGCTGTGCTCTTGATTCAACAAAGATTGCAAAGATTTTAGATGGACTTGGAGTTTCATATACACAGGTTAACAGCACACCAAAGGTAGAGGAAGAGCCAGTAGTAGAAGAAGAGACTGAAGCTGCAGCAGAGGTTGAGGCTGCTCCTACACCAGAGGCAAAGGCTAAGAAGGGTATGTCAGAGACAATGATTATCGTCATCAGCCTTATTGCTGTATTCGTTGTAGCTTGCGGCGTTGCTTGTCTTATCTTATTCGTTATAAATAAGGACAAGAACGGCGAGCCAAAGGCTAAGAAGGACAAGAAAGCTAAAAAGACATACAACGGTCCAGTATTTGATATGGACAATAATTCTGTAAAGATGACAGGTGCTTCTGGCATGCCACAGCGTCAGCCATCAATGCCTAAGTCAATGGCACCATCACAGTCATTCAGAAGCGAGGAGACTACAATCCTCAGCGCTATGCCTACAAATAATGATGGCGAGACATCATTACTTAGCGAAGATCTTTCAGCACCACAGAATCTTGGAACTCTTATCAGAAAGAGAACTTCTGAGAGAATCACTCTTAACAAGTCAAACTTTGTTATTGGTAAGGATGCACTTCACTCAGATTATTGTATTGAAAAGAACAGCTCAATCAGTAGAAAGCACGCAATGATTACAAGCGGACGTAACGGCGTTTACATCCAGGATTGCAACTCTACAAACGGAACATTCATCAACGGTACAAAGCTTGAAAGCGAGCGTTCTGTACTTATGAATAGTGGGGATGTTATTAAGCTTTCTAACGAAGAGTTTGAATATCAGGCATAGGAAATAGATTATGGGTTTTAAAGTAGATGCTTATTCAGATATAGGCACCAAGAAAAATGTTAATCAGGACGCGTTGCTTATTAAGCAGGCAACAGCGATGAATATCGGAAACATCTGCATGGGAATCCTTTGCGATGGAATGGGCGGTCTTTCTTGCGGAGAGGTAGCAAGCTCAGCTTTTGTAAATCGCATGGATAGCTGGTTCAAAATGGAACTTCCACAGATGCTTTCCGACCAGAATGCCACAGAGCCTTTATACGGAAAGGAGACAATGACTCAGGCGTCTCATCTTCTTTCCAGAGTGGAAGGCCAGTGGAAAAAGATTGTCACAGAGATGAATGAAAAGCTCAAGGCTTATGGAAATAGCAATGGTATGCGATTGGGTACAACAGTGGTTGCAATCATCATTATTGGTGATGAATACATGACAATGAATGTTGGCGATTCCAGAGCATACAAATTTGGCAAGAAAAAGCTGGAGCAGGTTTCTCACGACCAGAGTTATGTTCAGCAGCAGGTAGAGCTTGGCAGAATGACAGAGGCAGAGGCAATGCACAGCGATAAGAAGAGTATGCTTTTGCAGTGTATTGGCGCTTCTGAGTCAGTTGTTCCAGAGTTTTTTAAAGGACAGATTGAGAAAAATCTCAACTTCCTTTTATGTTCAGACGGACTTTGGAGAAAGCTGGAAGACAAAGAAATAGTGAGCATCGCTCCACAGAAAAATGGAATAAAAAAATTAACTGAAATGGTTATGAATAGAGGAGAGACAGACAACATATCAGGTCTGATAATCTCAATTTAAGTGTTATGTTAGAAATAGGATCATTAATTGACAATAAATATAAAATTTTAAATAAAATCGGACAGGGTGGAATGAGCGTTGTTTATTTAGCTATGAATGAGAGAGCTAATAAACAGTGGGCTATTAAGGAAATCCGTAAAGATGCAGCAGCTGCATCAGAGATTACCATGGCCAGCATCAAGACAGAGACAGAGATGCTTAAGAATCTTTCTCATCCAAACCTTCCTAGTATCGTAGACATTATCGACCACGAGGATTCAATCCTTATCGTTATGGACTATGTAGAAGGTAACACCCTTAGTAAGGCAGTAAACGAGTACGGTCCACAGCCACAGGAATATGTTATTGAGTGGGCAAAGCAGCTTTGCGATGTGCTGGGATATTTGCACTCTCAGAATCCACCAATCATTTACCGTGACTTGAAGCCAGGTAATATCATGCTTAAGCCAGACGGCACAATCGTACTTATCGATTTTGGTACAGCCAGACAGTATAAGCAGGAAAATCTTGAAGATACTACATGCCTTGGTACTAGAGGCTATGCGGCACCAGAGCAGTTTGGTGGACATGGACAGACAGATGCCAGAACAGATATCTATTGCTTGGGTACAACAATCTATCATCTTGTTACAGGAAAGAACCCTAGTGAGCCACCATACGAAATCAGAAATATTCGTTATTGGAATGAATCGCTTTCAAAGGGATTGGAGCAGATTGTTGCAAAGTGTACACAGCTCGACCCTGAGAAGAGATACCAGAGTTGTAACGAGGTGCTTTATGCATTAGAGCATTACAACGAGCTTGATGAGACATATCGTCATAAGGAAAAGGTAAAGCTTGGAATCTTCATGACTACAGCATTCCTTTCGCTTGCAGCAGCTATTGGTTCGTTCTCTTGCTACAGCTATGGAAAGCATGTGCAGCAGGTAAATCACGATAAGCTTCTTGAGGATGCAAGTCGTGGGGCTACAGCAGCCGATTCAAAGGAAGCCCTTATCGATTCCATTGCAGTTTATCCATCACAGGTGGATTAATATATAAATCTGATTGATAACGTATATTTGGCAGATGAGTATTTCTCAGCAGACGAAGCAGCAGAGCTCCGTGAGATTCTTATCAGAACAAGCGGTAAAAGCACTTATGAGCAGATACTTGCTCAGGATAAAGATAGCTACAGCCTCTTCGCATACAGACTTGGTCTTGCATACTATTACAGCTATGAAGGCGAGGGCAACAAGCAGCAGTCAGCTTACTGGTTCAAGAAGGCAGCTGAGGGAAATCTGAATCCAAATCAGAAGGAACGAGCAGAGCGTCTTGGTGCTATCGCAGAATATTATGTAAACCTTGGTGCTGTTGATAAGACAGGTGATAGCGAAGTTACTTACAAGAATTACTGGGATGACTTGGTAGTTCTTTGCGATGGAAATATTACGGAATCTGATAATGCCAACACAGCTCTTGCTATTTACAAGGAGATGGCATCACAGATTTGCATGAATGCTTATCAGTTCAAGAAGGCTGGTGTATCTACTTCAGATATGCAGCTTCAGCTTATGAACATTGAGAAGCACGTTAAGGAAGATATTGACAGCACTGGTGATAAATCAGAGCGAGTAGTTGAATTGGAAGAGGAGCTTGCCACAAACATCGACAAGGCAAAGCAGACAATTTCAATGTTAGAGTAAGGTAGTTTTTTATGAGTTTACAATCAAATGTAGAAACAATTACAGAACAAACACAGCTCTTTCAGAGCTTGGCAATTATCCTTATGGTAGTTGCAATTGCACTTTTTATTGCAGCCATCATTATTTTTATAGTATTCAAGATTCCTCATTCATTTAGAGTGCTCACAGGTGTGGGCTTGAACAAGGAAATCAATAAGGCAGCATCAGGCGAGCGCAACAGACAGAAGGCAGCCCTTACATGGGGCACTTCTGGCGCCTTAACAAAAAGAGTTGACGATGATGCCACATCACTTCTTGTTGAAGATGAGACAATCATCTTATGCAATGATGACGCTACTACAGTATTAGAAAGCAATTTTGATAGCGAAGCTACTACTGTTTTAGATGCTCCAGCAGGCAGCGAGGAGACTACGGTGTTAGGTGGAATCACAGCTAGTGATGAGACAACTATACTTGGTGGTAATTTTGCTTCAGCCACAGTTGATAATGATGAGACTACAGTATTGTCTGATGGAAACAATGTTTTCCAGATGGAAGATGATATTAAGATTACAGGAAGCAATAAGAATATTTAATTATTAAGGAAATAGAATGAACGCTTTAGTTGATAAAGGAATAATTAGTGAAATTCAAAGTGGTAATAATTTCGAATATGTTATTACTGGAAATGCAGCTTTAATTGATACAGATTATAAGGTGCTGCAGAGCCAGAGCAATGACATATTTGTAAAGTGTATGAAAATAACCAGAAACGGTTTGATAGATCTGTGTTATTTGGGAAATGATTATCGAACTGTAGCAGGCATGATGCCAGGTCTTTCATCAGATGTGGCTGTCACACTTGTTGCTGGTATTCTTTCATGCATTACAAAGGTCAAGACAAATGGCTTTCTTTCATGTCAGAGTATTTTACTTGATAAAGAAAGAATTTTCGTTGATGCAAATACTATGAAGGTTCGTATGGTTTACATACCAATTAGTGAAAAGCTTTTTGCATCAAACGCTGATTTTGAAGAACAGTTAAGAAACACAATTTATGAGATTCTTGATGGTGTGGTCACTGCTAGAACAGAGAAGATTGAAATGTTGATGGCAGATGTGGCTGATAGAACAATTCCACTTGACCTGATTTATCAGAAGAGTAGAGAGATTTCTCCAGAAGTAGACACACCTGTTGCTGCAGCTCCAAGCCAGCCGGCTTATGTGAGCGGCAATACAGGAAATCTTATCGGTGCAATTAAGCTTGTTGCTTGTGATGCACCTTACCCATTCGAAATTCGTATTTCCGAAGATGATGTACTCATTGGTAAGAAAGCAGATTTGGTAGATAAGGTAATCGATTTCAACGGTGCCATCAGTAGACGCCATTGTCGTGTTGTGAAGCAGAATGGCACATTCTTCATCATGGATGAGGGAAGCGCAAACGGTACTTTTGTTAATAACGTAAGAGTGGGCGTGGGACAGAAGCTTCCATTGCAGCCAGGAGATATTGTTCGTCTGGCAAATAGTGAATTTAGAGTAAATTAAAGGGGTGTAGTATGGCAAATCCAAAGGTAATTATTGCGGATACAGATGTAAATTATATTGCGCCGCTACAGTATAAATTTGTAAATGACTATTTCAATAATATTGATTTAGAAATAATCACAGATATGCAGTATTTCAATGAGTATTTTTCAATGCCAAGAAATGCAGAGGTGCTTATCGTATCTGAAGATTTATATGATTCATCATTAAAGAGACATGATATAAAGAATATTTTCTTAATGTCAGAGCAGATGGATGATGGCGCTACTGGTGATTTGAGCCTTAATAAGCTTTATAAATATACCAGCATTGTGGAAATCTTCAGTGAAATCGTTGCAAAGAGTGCAAAAGAGCTTGCAGCAGGAGCAGTGGAGAAGAAAGAGACTCAGATTATTCTCGTGACATCAGCTTGTGGTGGTGTAGGAAAGACAAGTGTGGCTATGGGAATCGCAGCAAGCCTTGCAGAGGGATATCAGAGAGTCCTTTATATAAATGCTTCTATGTTACAGAATTTCCAGTATTTATTGGATGATGAAGGCCCAATAACAGGCACAGATGTATATGCATCTCTTTATAATCCAACAGATAATGTTTACCTGGATATAAAGAAGGAAATTCGTAAAAACGTATTTAATTATTTGCCTGAGTTTAAGGCAGCACTTCCTTCTATCGGAATAGATTACTCAGTCTTTTTAAAGATTGCATTGTCTGCAAAGAAAAATGGTGAATATGATTTTATCGTGATTGATGCAGATTCTGCTTTTGATGAAGAGAAATTAAATATGATAGATGCTGCAGACAAAGTGATAGTTGTCACAGACCAGTCGGTAAATTCAGTCAGTGGAACAAATCATTTAGCATCAAATATCAATGGTATTAATTCTGAAAAATACATTTTTATTTGTAATAGATTTAACAAGGACATGTTTAACGCTTTGATTGCTACAGAGGTTGTACCTAAGTTTAGTATCACAGAATACATAACAGAAATAAGTACAAACACTTTTGTTAAGCCTAGTGAAATGGCTGATAATAACGGAATTCGTAAGGTAGCATTTTTAGCGATGTAAGGTGAATGGAATGGATAATAGTGTAGTAGTTATCTTTAATAATTTGACTAAAAACGAAACAGTAGATTTAGAAATACCAATTGATATTACTGCAAATGATTTAGTGGTAGCACTAAATACAGCATATGATTTGGGTATAGACACATCAGATCAAAAGAAATGTTATTTGAAAGCTGAGAATCCTTTTGCTTTGTTAAAGGGAAGCAAGAAGCTATCAGAGTTTGGTATCAGAAATGGTACTGTTATTAACTATACTGAATAAGGTTGTGCATGATGGAAACAAATAGATATAGAATTATTTTATCAAGTAAAAGTTTTTATAAGGAAATTGAAATCTCTCCAGATATCCAGACTATTCGTGTGGGTACTGGAATAGATAACGATGTTCGTCTTAATAAAGAGTATTTCTTTGAAGAATTTGAATTAGTATTTACCAAGAAAGATAATTGGGCACTCATTTGCTCAGATAATCTTTATATTAGCCAGGGTGATGCTAGAAAGCTCCTCACAAAAGAATTATCTCATGGCGATAATGCTTCGATTTGTTATCAAAGTTCAGGAATCGAATTATTCAATATCGAGTTACTGATTGATTTTGATTATGAAAAGAAAAAGTATGATTTGGCAATTGATTTGTCAAAGCAGCAGACAGTTCGTATAGGCGGTAGCAGTGATTGCCACATTTGCATTAAAGACGACTATATCGGTAATGATAGTATCACTATCGAAAAGACAAATAGGGGGTATGTAGTTACTGATAGAAATACTAAGTACGGTGTCAGAGTAGATGGCATAAAAATCACCGAGCCAACACTTTTATCAGAAAATGATTTTATATCTTTTGCTGCATTTGGAATGTGTTTGAATGGTAATTTCCTGTATTGTGATAAGAATAAGGTGGTAAAGCTAGTTTCCGTCAATGGACACAATGTGGAGCTTTCCAAGAGTGAATTGGAGTATCCACTATTTAATAGAAATCCCAGAATAAAGACAGTTGTACCAGATGAGAAAATAGAAATACTAGATCCACCTACGGAGCCTAAAAAGCCGGAGACAAACATTGTAATGCAACTTATGCCTGCAGTTATAATGTTGGGAGTAACGGTTGTCTTTAGGGGCCTAATGAGCAAGACAGGTGGCGCTTATGTGTGGGTAAGTGTTATTTCGATGACGTTGGGACTAACAACATCTATTACAAGCATTATAACTTCAAGAAAAAAATATAAGAAAGAATCCAAAGAAAGAATTGATAGTTATAACGAATATATAGATGAAAAGAGAGTATTTATAGAAGAAT
>JAFYYE010000025.1 GCA_017557715.1 Pseudobutyrivibrio sp. | reverse complement strand
TTTGGAGTGGGTGCTTTCTTTATCTATAATATAACATCAATATTTTCAGGATTCAACCTTTTTACATATTTTAGAGTATTGGTTGAATTTTAGTGTCATTATGTAGTTGTCACATATTGTTTCAATAAAACATGTTCCATCCATCTTTTGCATCATAGAATTAATATTCTTAACTCCAATACCTGTGCTGGAGTTTTTGTTTGCTTGTCTATTTATAGTATTTTCAATGATGATAGAAAAATTCTTCTCAGTTAACTCTGATGAGATTATGACAGGAAAAGTTTTATCAGCATATTTTACTATGTTAGATTGAATATTGTTAATTATTCTTCCAATGTAATCAAAACAGATTGAGATATTAGCTGTGTGCCAGGTGAGATGTGAAACATCAAGCTGATAGTTTTGACTCTCTAAGTAGTTATAAAGCTCTGAAAAGTAATCGCTAAAGGCGTATTCTGTGTTGCTCAATCTTTCAATATCTTCTCTTTGGCCTGAATTAATTAGGAACAAGTCGAAAAGCTGGTCAGAGAGATTTTTTATATGATTGGCTTGTTGGAGCACCTTATTTGAAAATTTACTTATTTCACTTATAGAGTCTTGGCGCTTTATAATTTCAATATATGCAATCAAGCTTGTTAAAGGGGTCCTAAGATCGTGTGCAATGCTTAGAACTAAAACATCCTGCGCTTCTTTCATTAGTATTTCGTTTTGCTTTTTTTCAATTAATTGTAAACGCATTGTTTCTAAAGCGTTTGCTAAGTTTGCAATTTCATCGTTCCCTCTTTGAATAAAATGGGCACTGTTGATGTCGTTGCGCATTTTTGTAACTTCATTACTCAAGCTGACTATGTATTTAATTTCTGATTTGATTTGTATAAGAAAGAATAAAAAGCCTGAAAGAATTGCAACAATTGCTGAAAGTAATTCTGCGATAATAAAGTATTTTTTTTCGTTGTTTTTGTAGATAAATACGTCTGCATCCCCATCAGCGAAGGATACTTTTGAAAAGTACATCCAGGTATTATTTAGCTGATTAGATAACGTCTGATCAAAGGGGATAGTTCCGCTGTAAGTATTATCGTATATGAGCATTCTGTCTCTTGATATTGTGAAATATAAAATCCCATTTACGTCAGCCCATTGTCGAATTAAATCAGCGTCTGATGAGGCAAGATTATACTGATTTACATAGGTTTGAAAACCGGTTGCTAGTTTTTTTGAAGCAGTGAGTCTAAAGTCAGTATTTTCAAATATATCATATAATAAGTAATTTGTTCCGTTGAATAAGAGGCAGAATACCATTAAGGAAATGGTTACACTTATTGTTAACATAAAAGCCATTTTCTTTTTTAGACTATTAAAGACGATTTTATCCAATGCGATACCCCTTCCCCCATACAGTCAATATTATTTGTGGATTCTGTGGATCAGTTTCAATTTTTTTTCTTAGCTTTCTAATGTGAACCATAACAGTATTTGAGGAATCAGAGCGGAAAGCTTCATTCCAAACATTTTCGTATAGTTCTTGTGCGGAGAAGATATGTTTAGGTTTGCTTGCAAGTGTTAAAAGAATAAGATACTCGGTTTCGGTTAATAATATTTCATTTCCTTCAATTGTAACATTATTTTTATCGAGACATATTCGTATGCTACCATGCTCAACCCATTGTGGGGAAGATAAGATGGAGGAACTTGGAATAGAATTATATTGCTGATGTCTTCGTATTAAAGCTTTTATTCTGGAAATTAGCTCAATATAAGAAAAAGGTTTAATAAGATAATCGTCTCCACCTGCATTAAAACCCACCACTTTATCAGCTTCGGAAGATTTTGCTGTTAGAAAAAGTATGGGAACGAAAGACTTGGTACGAATTTGTTCACAAACCTTAAAGCCTGATAACCCTGGAAGCATGACATCGAGAATAACAAGGTCTGTATCTGTGTCTAATATAGCTAACCCCTCGGAACCATTAGAGGCTTCGTTGACAATGAAGCCTTCGCTTTCCAGTAATATTCTTACGCTTTCCCTTATATCTGAATCATCTTCGATTATTAAAATATTGTTATTCATACTATGGAGGCTCCTGTATAGTGTATGTATTTAATATAGCATAACTTGAATTGAAGTTAAGAAATATTAAGAATTGTTAAGAAGTTTTTAAGGTCGTTGAGTGTTAAAATAACTGCATAAAATATAACAAGGGAGGTTAGTTGGTACGAAAAGAGTTTTAAAAGGAATGGTGGTAATTGCAGCCTCAATGGGGATAATTGCAATTCCATTAACAGCAGAAGCGCGCGAGCTATATCCGCAAGAACCCAAACAGGCAATGGTAGTGGAAGTAGACGGATTGTTTGGTACCAAATATGTTGTAAATGCAGATGTCACTGTAAGGAGTGGTCCAGGATATAGTTATGATTCTGTAGGAAAACTATACAAGTTTGATGTTGTTACAATTAAATCTATTGATAATGGCTGGGCAAAATTCAAATATAGTGATAGTCAGATAAGGTATATTCCAGAAAGCTATATTGATAAGAAATAATATTCAAGAATATTTGAGGAGGGAAAGGTATGGTGAAAAAAATTAGTAAACTCTGCTTTAGCTTTTTAATGATTTCTGTGTTTATGTTTAGTAGTATTGATTGCCAGGCAAGTAGTGTTTTTCAAGATGTATACGGTGATTGCTCAGATGAGCAAGAAGTAGAACCAGTAACTTTTGATGATGTAAATGTAGATTCACCAGAGTTGGATGTACCGGATTATTTGGGCGCAGTTTATGACGAATATAAAGATGATCAACAATTTCAAATGATGTTAGATGATTATGGTGAAGAGTATGCCATTGATTTTTTAAAGGATGTTAATTCGAATAATGCTCCAAGGTTGAGAGGAGGTGGAGGAAATACATGTTATCAGTATGTTACTTGCGTAAAACAGTCTGAGCATTATAATTGCGGTTCAGCGTCAGTCCTTCAAAGCTTATATGGGATGGGAGCGGCTAGCAATGTCCGAGGGGCTACGAATAACGATAAAATGAAAACATTGGATTCTGAATATAATGTTACTAGTCAAGGTATGATTGTTTACCAAGTAAGGGATGCTTTAAATAAATACAAACCAAAAGGAATTGGGAATTATGTCTATGCACGTGGCAACTCTGTCTCAGAGGGACAATTTGAAGATCGTATAGCTAATTCTTTAATGTCATGTCGCCCTGTTGTGTTACATGCTATGACAGGTACTTTGACGTATTATGGGGGGAAGAATCTAAGGCATTATTTAAGTTTAGATTATGTTAACAGATCAACGAAGACGGTTCGTATAGTTGATTGTAATTACAATTCAAAGTATTTGGGCGCACATAATGTTCCGTTGTCTGAAGCCTATAGCACTATTAATATTGTAGATCGATATTTTATATACTAGGAGAAGCGAATGATAAATAAAAAATCGTTTGTGTTGCTTCTTTTTGCGTTATTGCTTCTGGGATGTAAAACTTCAGATTCAGAGAAAAAAAAACTGATTAACGTACAAGAATATATTCTTCCAATTGAGGAAAATGCTGAAGTAACATCTTTTTACTATAAAGATGGGGAAATATATTATAATGTAAGTCACCTGTCCTACTATGAGATGATGATAACTGAGACTAGTGGAGGGTACAGGTATACTGATGATTTAAGTACAGAAATACATGTATATGATGTGGAGTGTGATACCGACGAACTAGTATATCGTTTCGATGACACAAGACCAACAGAAATAACCAATATTTTGGCCACTACTGATACTATATATTGGGAAGAATATAGTGATACAGGGTTTTCAATT
>JAFYYE010000228.1 GCA_017557715.1 Pseudobutyrivibrio sp. | reverse complement strand
TTCAGCACACTTATCACAAAGATGTTCTACTGGCTCCTCCTGCTCAACATCTGTAGAATGTGCCCCAGAACGCTTTACCATTTCCTTTAAAAGCTCTGGATTTTCGAGCATTGGACATGGTCGAAGCATGTTGTCATTAAATGGCTGTCCCTTACGATATTCCATAAATAATGGCTGCTGTAAGCACTCTATCAGGCTCTTCTCTCTGATATTTGCCCCTGAATAATGAATGAATACACATGGCTCCACATCGCCCTTAGGATTGATGTGACAGTAGTTTCTTCCACCTGCAATACATCCGCCTACATATTCACCATCATTCTGGAAATCCATTACATAAAGCTCTTTACCACCTTCACGACCTCTTACCTCACGAATTCTATGATAAATATATTCTCTCTGCTCAGGGCTTGGCATCAGCTCTGGTGTTGCCTTCATTCCTACTGGCATCAAGTGGAAATACCATGCGAATCTTGAACCATGCTCAATTAATAAATCGAAAAATTCATCAGATGTTACAGTCTCTAAATTCTTTGATGTATAACATACAGAATTTCCAAAAATCAAACCATTTTCATGAAGTAAATCCATCGCATGAAGTACCTTTGCATATACTCCATCACCTCGGCGGAAATCATTTGTGTCTTCAAATCCCTCAAGGGAAATTGAAAGTGATAGATTTCCTACTCTCTTCATCTCATCACAAAATGCCTGGTCTACAAGAGTTCCATTTGTATAGCAGTGGAATGCACACTCATTATGCTTTTCACAAAGCTTAATAATATCGTCCTTACGAACAAGTGGCTCTCCACCTGTCATCATATAAAAGAATATTCCAAGCTCTTTACCCTGAGTTACGATACTATCCAGCTCTTCAAATGTAAGATTTAGCTTATGTCCATACTCTGCTGCCCAACAACCTTTGCATCTAAGATTACAAGCACTTGTTGGATCCATAAGAATCAACCAAGGGATATTACATCCATATTTCTCACGATTCTCGCGAATCATTTTTGTTCCTTTAAAAGCTGCCTGATATCCAAGATTTAATGCTGTCATCTTCGCAACATGAGGGTCTGTCTCTGTTAGAAGCCTTGTGACATAATGCATCCACTTTCCATCTTCCTGACAGATTAAATCTCTTGCCCCTGCAAATGCTCCTGAGCGAAATCCTTTACTATTTCCGCCCATCATTTTCTCAGTTAAATCAACAAGCTTAAGCAAATTTGCCTGTGGGTCTTTCTTAATATTCTTTAGCACACCATCTATAGTCACCGAAAAAGCAGCTCTTTCAACATTACCTTTTACTCCCAATGCTCTAACCTCCATCCCATATAACTTAACTTCAGTATATGAGATGAAAATTTTTTGCTCTATATACAAAGAATATAAGCTGTCTATAAAATCAGACATTTATTGCGTTTTGTATATACAAATAGACAAATACGTTATTTTATCAACGTTCTCACTGTATTCACATCTATTTCCCAATTAATTTTTCCTATTATGCTATAATTTTTATAAAGATACTGATTGTTGTATTCTATTATTCAATCTTATTAGGGGAATTAATATGCCTGGATTTATTGCACATCTATCATTTGGAGAACAATCTATTTCATTTATTGAATCCAACGAAACACGCGAGATAATTGCATCTCATCAGACATGTTTCAATCTAGGGCTTCAGGGACCTGATATCTTCTTTTATCACATTCCAGCTTATTTATTTTATAAAAAGAATATTGGTAAGGTGATGCATAATACGAATGTTATGCTCTTTTTTGATAGACTTTTTGATGCTAGAAACAGTTTTGAAGATAATCATGAACGTGCAATCTGTGACGCCTATATACTGGGTTTCATCGGTCATTATTCTTTAGATGTAGCTTGTCATCCTTATATCTACTTTAAAAGTGATCATTTCAATAATCTAAAAAGGGGAGGTGTCTATGATTTTGGCAAACACGTTTCCCTTGAGACTGATATTGATCACGTTTTATTAGACCATTATAAGGGTATTCTTCCTAGTAAATTCAACTATGCTGCTTCTGTTAAGCCTTCTGATATAGAGCAGGAAATTATTTCAAAGCTTCTTTTTAATGCTATTAATAACACCTATGAATTTAATAAAATTCGTATAGGAACTGTTAAAAACGCTATTAAGAGTTTTATAAAACTGAATCATGCAATGCATGACCCTTCTGGTCATAAAAAAAACCGTGTTAGAAGAATTGAGCAATTAATTTTTAAATGCGCTGTGATTTCTTCCATGATTCCTAGCGATACCATAGTAAAATACAATGACCCTTGTAATTTACTACATAATGAATGGCATAATCCTTGGAATCCTTCTATCCCTCGAACTGAAAGCGTACTTGATTTAATTAATAAGAGTATGGGTAATTACATCAATAGAATGGATATGTATATGAAGGCTGTAGGCGTTACTTCCTTCGTAGATATGGATTTAGATCCCTCTTCAGAAACAAATAATTATTTATATTATAGAAATCGATTACTTGTTAATCTAAGCGATTTAAGCTATCTCAGTGGACTCCCACTTTAATAAATCCTTTTTACGTTATAACAAAAATACCCTTCAGGAATTACTCCTGAAGGGTAAAAAATAGTGCCCAGAGTCGGAATCGAACCAACGACACGAGGATTTTCAGTC
>JAFYYE010000227.1 GCA_017557715.1 Pseudobutyrivibrio sp. | reverse complement strand
TGTACACACTCCTATCCTCGTCTATGTTGTTTTCGATGTCAGAATTAGTGCTGGCAATTGTAAATTCTATAGGTGTGCCAGGTCTTAAATCGAATATTTCCATAAGCTATGCCCTATCTCTCAAAAGTGCACTGAAAATATGCGAAACACCCCATTTAAAATGGGTGGCCTCGTCCTTTTGTAAAAGCTTAGAAGCAATTGCTTCGAAACTTTTAGCCGCCTTACTGACTGGATATTCCAAGGACACCACCTTCTGATTTCTAACAGCCTTTTCAAGGTTAGTATCATATGGAATAAATCCTAAATAATCTAAATCTCCACCTAAAAACTTTTTAACAACTGATTGCATCTTTGAATAAACCGCCTGGCCTTCAGCCTCACTCATCACCTTATTTGCAACCAGATGTACATTTGTCCCATCCTTTACATATTTTGAGCTTTTACACATAGCTTTCATTAAAGAATAGGAATCGGTAAGCGAGCTTGGTTCTGGAGTAGAAACAAGTATTACTTCCGGGGAAGCAAGAACAAACTCCAGCACCTGATCCGATACACCCGCACCCGTATCTATTATAAGAATATCACATAAGTCATTTAAAAGTGATAGATTATGCACTAAAAACGTAATTTGTTCACGATTTAGATTATTTAATCCAACAACACCTGAACCACCGGAAATGAATCCAATACCCATAGGCCCCGTGGTTATAATATCTCTAAGACTTCTTCCATTAAAAATAACATCTGAAAGATTATAATTTGGAAGAGTCCCAAACATAACTTCCACATTTGCAAGACCAAAATCAGCGTCCAAAATGATAACCTTCTTACCCATCTGGGTAAATTGGACCGCTAAATTGACTGCCATATTGGATTTGCCAACCCCACCTTTACCGGAAGTAATAGTTATGACCTTTGTATTTTCAACATTCCTTATGCTTTGGGCTTTTATTACATTTCGTAAATTTTCCGCCTGATCCATTTAGTTTCCTCCCAATAACTGTTTAACCAGCTTCTGGGCATTAACAATCTCAATATCATCTGGAACGTTTTGTCCTGTTGTAATATATGAAAGTGAAGCACCCGTGTATAACTTCATGTTAAAAATATTGCCAAGACACTTAGTCTCATCCAACTTTGTAAAGATAAGATTGAACTTAGTAAACTCCATATAAGAATCTGCTATATCAATCAAATCCTTATGCTTAGTTGTGGCAGATAAAACAAGATATACTTCACTCTCGTAAAAATCACCTAAAGCATTTATAAGTTTTTTTGTATCATTTCGCTGATCCTGATTTTTGTGAGAAAAACCAATTGTATCAACTAAAATAACGTCCAAATCCTGATATTCTCTGACCTGTTTTTTAACGGTATCTAATAATTCATCAGCAGAATAAATTACATTTAAAGGCACTCCTAATATATTCGCATATGTTTGAAGCTGATTTGCCGCAGCCATACGGAAAGTATCAGCAGTAACAAAACCCACTTTTTTGCCTTCCTCAACCTTAAACTTTGAGGCAATCTTGGCAATAGTTGTAGTCTTTCCTACACCAGTAGGCCCAATGAAAAATACAACCTTTGGCCTCTTTTCTCCTGCTTCGATTCTTGTAGGTGTGCCAAGTTTTAAAACCATTTTCTGATAAACAGAAGATAATAAATTATCAAGTGAATGACTGGTTTGAAGAACCTTGTCCATGTCATCTAAAACCTGATTAATATATTTTTCCTGCACTTCATTTTCCAGAAGCACATTGTAAAGCATCTTAACAAATACATGATTATCGTTATCTATAGAGAGCTTCTCTTCTCTAGTAGATTCAATAGGCATTTCAACCGGTGTTCTTGTAGTATTTACATCAGTAGTCTCTTCTTTAACAGGTGGTGCCTTTACAAACGCAGGCTTTGAATAAGTAGGTTCGATTAGTTTAGCTCTTGGTGCCGTTCCAGAAAGAGGTTCAAATTCCACTTGGGTAGTATTCATAACTTCTCCCTCCTGTTTCTCCAACACTTCGTTAACTGCAGAAAATGCATCCTTTAAAATAAGGGCATCGTCTGCAACAGCATCAAATGAGCTAGATATTTGCTCCTCCACTTCATTTTCTTCACTTGTCTGAACAGGAGTTGCAAAATCCAGCGCTTCCTTGGAAAATCCATCGTCCTCTACTGCAGCAGTCACTTCGTAAGTGTTATTCTTAAAAAAGCTTTTAAGTCCCTTTGGCTTAATCACCTTAACATTCATGATGACAGCAGCATTTCCAAGTTCTTCACGTACTTTTGACATTGCCTCTTCTTCAGTTTTTCCTGTGTACTTGTTAATAACCATTTAATTCACCCTGTAACCATTCCCACCGAAGATAGTTCTACATTAGAATCAATCTCATTATAAGAAACAACAATTAAATCTTTTATATAATCCTGAGTCATGCTCTTGAAGTACATTCTTACGATTGGTGAAGTAACAACAATAGGTGTTCTTCCCATATCTTCAATCTTCTTTATCTCTTCCTCAAGCGAAGCGATTATCGCCTTTATTCGCTCTGGGTCTAAGGTTAAATATGCTCCCTGTTCTGTCTGTTTGATAGATGCCATGATATCCTGTTCAACCTTAGGATCAACTGTTATAACCTGAGTAACCTCATTAGGTGTTAAATATCTGCCCGAAATTGCTCGTTTCAAGCCCTGACGAACATATTCTGTCAATACATCCGTATCATGGGTGGTGGTGGCATGATCTGCCAACACTTCAAAGATTGAAAGCAAATCTCTGATTGAAACACCCTCTGACAGAAGATTCTGTAATACCTTCTGCACATCTCCAAGCCCCATAAGTTTTGGAATAAGCTCCTCAACAATAACTGGATTAGATTCTTTAAGATTATCAATAAGATTCTGTACATCCTGTCTGGTAAGAAGCTCTGCAATATGACTTCTGATAATCTCAGTAAGATGAGTAGCAATGATAGATGGTGGGTCAACAACTGTGTAGCCTAAAGATTCTGCTCTTTCTCGCTGAGACTCTGTAATCCAAATGGCTGGCAAATGGAAAGATGGTTCGAAGGTAGGAATACCTGTTATTTCTTCCTCCACATAGCCAGGATTCATTGCCATATAATGGTCGAAAAGGATTTCTCCTTCTGTAACCTGAATACCTTTAATTTTAATAATGTATTGATTAGGATTAAGCTGAATATTGTCTCGAAGACGAATAATAGGAACTACCGTACCTAGCTCCAAAGCTATCTGCCTTCGAATCATAACAACTCGATCCAGCAAATCTCCACCCTGATTAACGTCAGCAAGAGGAATGATTCCATAACCAAACTCCAGCTCGATTGGATCCACCTGTAAAAGTGAAACAACATTTTCTGGTTTTCGAATCTCCTCTGCCTCTGTTTCCTCGGCAGCAACCTCCTGCTCTATTTCCTCCTCACCAAGAGTCTTTGACATTGAATAACCTGTAACGCCAAAGGCTGCAGCAAAACCAAGGAATAAAATAGTATTAAGTGGTGTAAATGCAAGAACCGCCATGGAACCAGCAACAATATACAAAACCTTTGGAAGTCCAAAGAGCTGCTTTACAAGTGTGCCTGAGAAATCAGCTGCCTTTGAACCCTTAGTTACAAGAATACCTGTCG
The DNA here is from genome assembly GCA_017557715.1 of Pseudobutyrivibrio sp. Classification (GTDB taxonomy): domain Bacteria; phylum Bacillota; class Clostridia; order Lachnospirales; family Lachnospiraceae; genus Pseudobutyrivibrio. The sequence goes on along the minus strand of JAFYYE010000227.1, from coordinate 2,212 downwards.
AAAGAGATATAAGCAGTGATGGAATCTGGGAAACAAGACCATCACCTATGGTAAGAATGCCAAACTGCTGAATAGCCTCAGCAAATGGTAATCCCTGATTAATCATGCCCATTGCAGTTCCGCCTGCCATATTTACAACGGTAATGATAAGACCTGCGGTAGCATCTCCTTTTACATACTTGGTAGCACCATCCATGGCACCGAAGAATGCTGATTCATCCTGAATCTTATCTCTTCGTCTTTTAGCCTCTGCATCATCAATAGCACCAGTATTCAAATCAGCATCAATAGCCATCTGTTTACCTGGCATAGCATCAAGAGTGAATCTTGCTGAAACTTCAGCAACACGCTCTGAACCTTTATTGATAACCATAAACTGAATGATTATCAAAATAAGGAAAATAATTCCGCCTATGATTAGATTATTTCCACCTACGAAGGTTCCAAATGTTGATACAACGTTTCCAGGATTTCCACTTGAAAGAATAAGCTTAGTGGAAGAAACGTTGAGGGAAATCCTAAAAATAGTTGTAAAAAGCAAAAGTGTTGGGAAGAAAGACATGTCCAAAACCTCCTGAACAAACAGGACATTCATAAGGACAATCAAAGCAATAGATATATTGAACGCAATCATTATATCCAGCAAAAAGCTAGGAATAGGAATGATAAAGAACGCAACAGCTGCCAGCAAATATAAAGCTATTCCTACATCAGTTTTCTTAACAGATGCTGCTAAATCCATTACTCAACTCCCCTTTCATAATATTTTTAACCCCTTCTATACAGCCTTGTTTCTTTCTGTATAAACTACTGCAAGAATCTCGGCCACAGCCTGATATAACTCAGGCGGAATTGTCTCATCCACTTCAACAGTTGCATATAAGGCTCTTGCCAAAGGCTTATTTTCCACTATCGGAACACCATTTTCTTTTGCTGTATCTTTAATCTTTGCAGCCAGATAATCTTCACCTTTTGCAACAACCCTAGGCGCTTCATCTCTTTCATTGTCATAAAGAATGGCTACGGCAATGTGCGTAGGGTTTGTAATAACAACGTCAGCCTGTGGAACATTTTTCATCATTCTGCGCTGAGAAGTCTCCATCATCTTCTGTCGCTGTTTACCCTTAATCTTAGGATCTCCTTCAGTATTTTTATATTCATCCTTGACTTCCTGTTTAGTCATCTTCATATCATTGGTAAACTTTCGTTTTTGATATGCATAATCTATAAAACCAAGAATGATGTAAACTATGCTGATTTTTATTCCAACATCAGTAATTAACTTGAAAATCATGCCGAGAGCCGACTTCAATCCAATTTCATAAAGAATAAAAAGATTGTTAGCCTGATCTCGAATCGAAATGTATGCTATGTAGCAAACCAATGATATCTTTGCTACTGCCATCAAAAGATTCACAATGGAATCTTTTGAAAAAATGCGTTTAAATCCATTAACCGGATTAAACTTACTTAGCTTTGGTTGAAGTGGTTTTAATGTTATTTTCCATCCAACCTGAACCAGATTTGTAACAAATCCTGTGAAAAATCCAACTATAAAAAACGGTAATAAAATAATTATCATTTTAAGAAGAAGACTTCTAAAAATACCTGTAATAGTCTGTATCGTAAGTCCACTTCCATTGTATGAAACAACGTCCGGGATAATATCATAAATCCAAGCAAATATTTCCTCGAAACGAATACCCGCAAATCCAATAAAAATTCTTAATGAAAAGAAAAAACCAAGTAAAGCAATTCCATTAACTATCTCTTTACTCTTTGCAACCTTGCCTTCATTTCTGGCATCATTCAGCTTTTTACTGGTAGGCTGCTCTGTCTTTTCACCACCCTCACCATCAGCAAAGAACTGAAGATTATATGGCAGTAATAATACTCTAGGTTCTCTTATGGATTCAGTCATCTATTCACCCCTCAATATAATCCCTGAATGTAAAGAGCCATCATCCTTTTCATTTCTTTAAAAATAAAAGTTGCTACGTCTGGTAATAGAAAAACAGTTAAAAACAAAACTAAAAAACCTACAATAATCTTTAACTGGGCACCTACTGAGAACATGTGAATCTGTGGTGCCACCTTAACCATTATTCCGAGAATAGCATTTAATATCATAATTACAGCAAAAACTGGAAGTACTATTCTGAAAGCGATTACAAAAATATCTGCCATATAAGTGGCTGTAGATTTAAATAAT
>JAFYYE010000226.1 GCA_017557715.1 Pseudobutyrivibrio sp. | reverse complement strand
AGTGAAGGATCTGTACCAGATACGATACCAAGGTTCTCGATCTTTCCAGAGTAGTTAGCCCAGTTGCCAGCGAAGATATCTGTAAGTGTAGCATCAACTGTTGCTGCAAGACCCTTCATAGCTGAAGTTACGCAAAGACCTTCTACACCGTAAGCATTCTCGATTGTACCTGACTGATCAACGTCAACACCGATAACCTTACCATCAACCTTAACAGCTGCCTCACAAGCAGATGTGTAAATACCACCACCACAAGCGAATACAACTTCTGTGCCATTTGAATACCATGTATCCATCTGAGCTGTGATAGCGTCATCACCGTAGAACTGTCCACCATATACATAGTTAACTTCTACGTCTGAAGCGTTGCCAAGCTCAACTGCTGCATCGTTAGCACCCTGAACGAAACCGAAACCGTAACGAATAACAGCTGGAACAGCCATACCGCCTAAGAAGCCAAGCTTTTTGTAGCCTTCCTTAACTGCTGCATAACCTGCCATGTAACCAGCAAGCTCTTCCTGGTATGTGAATGAACAAACATTTGCAGGAAGCTGATAATCGCCAAAGTCACCAGGGCCACAATCAAGAGCGATGATTGTAACATTTGGGTAATCCTCAGCAACTGCCTTAATCATGTTAGCAAATAAATAACCTGGAACAACGATTACGTTGTAACCATCTGTAACAGCGTTCTCAAATGAAGCGATACGAGCATCATCTGAATCCTCTGTTGGCTTGTAGTACTGGAAGTCTACACCATTCTTATCTGCAAATGCCTTTGATGCCTCATATGTTGTCTGGTTGAAAGACATATCTGTGATGTCACCAGAGTCTGTAATCATAGCGATTTTATACTCGCTAGTTGCTGCATCTGCAGCCCCCTCTTCTGTTGTAGCAGTTGCATCTGAAGCAGAATCGCTAGATGAACCACATCCAACAAACATAGTAGCTACCATTGAAGCTACAAGAAGTACGCTTAATAACTTCTTCTTCATTCTTTTTATTCCTCCTATTAATTACGTTTTCATTTAATAATTGAAAACACCTAAATCAAATTATAAATAATTTGGATAATTTTGCAAGGAATTTAGTCTATTAGAGCACTAAATTTTCAGGCCCAAACCCTAGTGGGAGTAGCTCTGAAAGGCTCATGGTGTGGATTTTTACACTTTTTTCTTTAAGTGTAGCGATACTAGTGATATCATCCACTTCAGCTAATACCACTTTGAAGCTGTCTGGCTTAACAAATTCTCTCAAAACTTGTCGACATACTCCACAAGGAGCGCAAACCGGTAATGCTTTTAAATTGTCCATTCCACCCACAATAGCAATGGCTTTAAAATTTGTTTTTCCTTCGCTTACAGCCTTGAAAACTGCTGTACGCTCAGCACAGTTTGTAGGTGTATAACCTGCATTTTCAATATTACAGCCCTTAAATACTGTGCCATCATCACATAAGAGAGCGGCTCCCACCTTATGATGAGAATATGGTGTGTAAGCCATCTCTCTAGCCTCTAAAGCTAATTTAATTAATTCAAAATCTGTCAAATTAGTCACCTACCTCTGTGGCAGAAAGCTCTGTATCGTCGGCAGCAATATAAACCTTTGCCTGACGTCCCCATTGATTTCCTGGATAAAGCTCAACCACTTTGTTAAAGCATTCCAATGCCTTTTCTGTCTCACCTGTAAGTCTGTAGCAGTCTCCAAGTAAGAAAAGAGCGGCACCGTTATTATATCTTTCATCTATATCTACAACCGTCTGGAAATTAACGATAGCGCTATCGTAATTTTCATCACTGTAGAATGTATTGCCATCATTATAGTATCCCATGATGATTGTAGGAGCGAGCTGCTGATAGAGCGAATCATAAGCAGACTTTCCTGCGCTTCCTAAAATATCCTTTGATACAAGCTGAATAGAATCACTGGCGGAAACATCGTCACCAGCTGCGTGATAGTTCTGCGCAGCCAAAAGATTTTCGTATGATGTAGGGATATCCTGAGTCTCATCATATGCTGAAAGGCTGTTCTTCAAATTATCTATTTCATCTTGAAGCTCCTGATTTTTATCTCTGGCCTCTGCCAAATTTTCATTAAGAGCTAAGACAGTCTTTGTGTTTCCATCTGACATATTGTCCTTAACAGTTGGAACAATAAGGAAGAAACAAATCAACAGTCCAACAACAAGACCCAGCACAATATTCATAAGACTTGAACGGGTATTATCTAACATGCTCCTGAGAGCATTTTCATTCATGATGACTGTATCATTGCCATCTGCGAATGTGTAGACATCATTCTTCTTGCGACGCTTTCCAGTATTTTCTTCCTTTAAGCGCTCCTTCACCTCATGAATATAACGGATGGTAGTGGTATTGTTGCTATCGATTTTAGCTGCTGCAGAAAGAACTTTTCTTGCATCAGCATACTTTCCATCCTGTATATACAAAAGTCCTAACAGCTGATGAGCCTTTACTAAATTAGGATTCTGGCTGATAACCTTCTTTAGCTGAATCATAGCAAGGTCACGGCTGCCTGACTTGCAGTATTCAATTGCCTGATTATATTTTTTGATAGTGGAATTAAGCTTGCTCAAAAGCCCTGGGTCCGCTTCGATTTCCGCCAGGTATCTGTCAGCATTTGGATTATCCTCTTCCTGAAGATTCTTGGACAGAACCCATTCGTTAATGGCTCTGACAGTATCTCCCACTTGGTAATAGCACAAGCCCAAAAGATTTCTAGCTCTGGTATTGTACTTGTAGTACTGAAGGGATGACTTTAATGCTTCGATAGCACCTGTCAAATCTCGTACCTTAGCTTTTTCCAAGCCTTGATTATAGAACACATAAGATGTGTATACGATTTGTTTATATAGCAAAATATCGGCGCCGCAATTGTAACAAACTTTTTCGTTACCAACCTCGGCACCACACATAAAGCACTGCATCTATTATTCTCCGTAAATATTGTTAAAAACCAATCTGGCTTTCGAATTATTTCTCTACGCTACTCTGATTCTGCTGAGCTGAAATATTAACAAGCAAATCTGTTAAATCAGTCAAATCTCTAGCTTTAATATCAGCCTCAGCCTGCTCAACCTCGATGGCTGGCTCATATTTTTTTAACTCTTCTTCGAAATCTATCATTTTTTAATCCTTTTTACTCTCGCCTGTTATTTTTGTAAGTTTCAAGCCCTCTAATGTTTTTGTGATTTCAACTCTGTCATGATTATCATTTATAGTGACATGATGATCATCCACAGAAATATTTGCGCCCGCATAAAGACGTCGGAATACCTTTATGGAAGCATCCTTACCAGATACGATTACTTCCTTCATCTTTGCAAGACGTTTTGTTTCTTCCTGAACGATTGCCTCATCTCTTATTCTAACACGAAGCAACTGCATACGACGAGGGTCTTCTTTTACATTGATTCCTCGCTCGGCACCAAGCTTGTCGAAATCCTCCAAGCCCTTCTTAATCTTCATGACATTAGAATTAAGAGCCTCAATTTTCTTAGCCAGCATTTCAAATTCAGCGGTACGTTCAATATCAACACCAACGGCTATATTTGTAATTGTTCCAAAGGAATTACCGATGTCGTTGACCTCGATTCCCTGAACAGCAGAAACATAGCCACCTATTATAGAAGCATTATTTCCATTAAGCTCGATTTTTCCTTCGCAGGTAATCTTGCTCTTGAAGAAATAATCTGCCGTAATATTTCCTGCGCAGTTAATTATTGCATACTCCACGAACTGGGCTGTAATACTACCATTACAGTTAATCATGGTTTTTTCGTTACCTTTAACTCCTGAAATCAAGAATAAGTCTTTACCGGCACGAATTTCGCAATCTTCTATTAATCCATGAATAATAACATTTCCGGCTGCGTCGATAACGGCGCCATCATGAACACCACCATGGATAATAACATCACCATTAAACTTGATGTTACCAGTTTCAATACCAACATCACCACTCACCTCATGAACTGGTGAGATATTGATTTTACCCTGGTTAACTTCAATTTTGCCATCAAGCTTAGCTGTGTAAGTGAGGTTATCCTTTGAACGATCAAATCCACGACCAATAAGTGGTGGAAGATCTCGAACTGGCTTAGGCTCTAAAATCTGTCCTCTAACAGACATACCACGAGCACCCTGTACAGCTGGGTGATATATAGCAATAACATCACCCTTCGAAACAGTCTCAATGGTTTTTATACTCATGTAATCAGCCGTACCATCCGGACGGATGGTAGGCTTACGATTAAACTTTGTATCGAATGTATACTCAAAATATCCTGGTGTACCTTGCTCCTGAGGCTTACCCTCAGCAACCTTCACAGGCTTACCGTAGATAGGACTATCTGCCAGTCTAGCCAGCATCTCCTGATCTATTCCAAAAGTAACATTGGCATTATTTAAGAAACCAAGCAACTGAGCAGCAGTAAAGCTTGGCACTTCATTCTTACCATCCGGAATCTTGAAGGTCAGAGTGGCCTCCAAGCCATTAGATGAAACTTGTACTTTTGGCGCTTGTGCTGGTAAAGCCATAAGTCCTCCTAATAAGCCTATTCTGAATAGTTTAATTATATTTCAATACTTTTATTTTGTCACAAAATTCACTAAATTTTGCGTATTTTTCATTAAATTTTCACGAACGAGGATTAATACTTCCCGTCGTTTGGAAGACCCTTTACAGCTTTTACAACACGGCTTGTTCCAAGTCTTGATGCACCGAGGTCGATAAACTTCTGAGCATCCTCAAGATCAGCGATACCACCAGCTGCCTTGATAAGCTTGCCGTTTGTCATGTGGTCTGCCATAAGCTTGATATCATCAAATGTAGCTCCGCCTGTTGAGAAGCCTGTAGAAGTCTTGATGTAATCAGCATCTGACTTAGAAACAACTTCACACATCTTAATCTTCTCTTCATCTGTAAGAAGGCAGCACTCGATGATTACCTTAAGAAGCTTGCCCTTGCAAGCAGCCTTGATTGCATTAATTTCAGCAAGAACATCATCGTAACGTCCTTCCTTAACCCAACCAACATTGATAACCATATCAACCTCTGAAGCGCCGTTATCTACAGCGTCGCTTGCCATGAAGCACTTAGAAGCTGTTGTAGCGTAACCATTTGGGAAACCGATTACTGTGCAGATTGGGAGATGTCCGCCCTGCTCCTTAACATAATCTGCAGCCTGCTTTACAAAGCTTGCTGGGATGCAAACTGAAGCAGTCTCATACTTCATACCGTCATCAACGATTCCCTTGATGTCGTTCCATGTAGCGTCTACACCTAAAAGAGTGTGGTCGCATTTGCTTAAAATATTCTTAATATCCATGATTACCTCCTCGCCTGTTACACTAACAAGCATGATGATTTCTCCGCTCAGCTGAAGAAAGCTTCGCTTGAGAAATATCATAGCTTGTTAGTTACAGGCTATCTTTAATTTTTCTATTATTTCATGCTTGCTAAACGAGCCTCTACTTGTGCCATCATCTGCTCATACTTTGCTAATTTCTCGCGTTCCTCGGCAACCTTTGCTTCTGGTGCCTTGCTCATAAACTTCTCGTTAGAAAGCATTCCGCGTGAACGTGCAAGCTCCTTCTCGAGCTTTTCTTTTTCTTTTGTGAGACGCTCTTTTTCCTTCTCGAAGTCTACAAGATCCTCAAGTGGAACGAAAAGTGTTGCATCTGGAATAACAGCTGAAACTGCATCAGCTCCAATGCCAAGCTTATCAGCCTGAACGATTACATCTGTTGCACCTGCAAGCGTTGCAAAGATTGGTGTAATCTCGTCGAAGATTGCTCTAACATCAGCTGACTCAGCAACGATGTGGATTGCAGCCTTCTTTGAAGGTGGAACATCCATATCTGTACGAAGCTGTCTCATGCCACGAACAACATCCTTTGCACGCTCAACCTTTGCCTCTTCTGTAGGGAAGTCAAGTGCACTGTCGAACTCAGGCCAAGCTGAGAGCATGATAGTCTCTTCCTCGCTCTGAAGTGTGCAGAAAATTTCCTCTGTGATGAATGGCATGAATGGATGAAGCATCTTAAGTGCATTTGTAAGTGCAAACTTAGCTGTCCAAAGTGCTGCATTCTTGCTAGCTGTATATTCCTGAGAGTACATTCTTGGCTTAACAATTTCGATGTACCAATCGCAGAACTCGTCCCAAATAAAATCATAAACCTTCTGAACAGCAATACCAAGTTCAAACTTGTCCATATTTTCAGTAACATCTTTAGCTAAAGTGTTAACCTTTGAAATAATCCACTTATCTTCTGTTGCAAGGTCTGCATCAGCAGGCTTTGTAACTTCGTTGTCTGCAAGGTTCATCATGATGAAACGTGAAGCGTTCCATACCTTATTTGCAAAGTTACGGCTATTTTCAACACGCTCGTTGTAGAAACGCATATCGTTACCAGGAGCATTACCTGTGATAAGTGTAAGACGAAGTGCATCAGCGCCGTAGTTATCAATAATCTCAAGTGGGTCAATACCATTTCCAAGTGACTTAGACATCTTGCGGCCCTGTGAATCACGAACGAGACCGTGAATAAGTACTGTGCTAAATGGTGACTTGCCTGTGTGAGCATAGCCTGAGAATACCATTCTGATTACCCAGAAGAAGATGATATCGTATCCTGTAACAAGTACGTTTGTAGGATAGAAGTAATCAAGCTCTTCTGTCTTCTCTGGCCAGCCAAGTGTTGAGAATGGCCAAAGTGCTGATGAGAACCATGTATCAAGTGTATCCTCATCCTGCTTCATGTGATTGCATCCACACTTAGGGCAAACTGTTGGCGCCTCAGAAGCTGGTGCAACAACTGTCTCGCCACACTCTGGGCAGTAGTATGCAGGGATTCTGTGTCCCCACCAAAGCTGACGTGAAATACACCAATCACGGATGTTCTCAAGCCAGTGTAAGTAGGTCTTGTCATAGTTCTTAGGAACGAATGTAAGCTCACCTGTCTTAATAGCCTCGATAGCTGGCTTAGCAAGCTCTTCCATTGCAACGAACCACTGTGGCTTAACCATAGGCTCTACTGTTGTGTTACATCTATCATGTGTACCAACGTTGTGTGTGTGGTCTTCAATCTTAACAAGGAGGCCCATCTCATCCATCTTCTTAACGATGATTTCACGAGCCTCATATCTATCCATTCCTTCGAACTCGCCACCGTTTGAATTGATAGTAGCGTCGTCGTTAAGAACGTTGATTACAGGAAGGTCATGTCTCTTACCTACCTCGAAATCGTTAGGGTCATGAGCTGGTGTAATCTTAACAACACCAGTACCGAATTCCATATCAACATACTCATCAGCAACAACTGGAATCTCACGATTAACGAATGGAAGCATTACAGTCTTTCCGATGATATCCTGATATCTCTCATCCTTAGGGTTTACAGCAACAGCTGTATCACCAAGCATTGTCTCTGGACGTGTAGTAGCGAATGTAACGAAGCGGCCTGGCTCACCAACGATTTCGTACTTCATGTGCCAGAAATGTCCTGCCTGCTCCTGGTGCTCAACCTCGGCATCAGAAATAGATGTCTGACAAACTGGACACCAGTTGATGATGCGGTTGCCCTTGTAGATGTATCCCTCTTTGTAAAGCTTTACAAATACATCCTCTACAGCCTTTGAGCAGCCTTCATCCATTGTGAATCTCTCGCGCTCCCAATCAGCAGATGAACCCATCTTCTTAAGCTGGTTGATGATACGTGTGCCGTACTCATCCTTCCACTCCCAGCACTTCTCAAGGAAGCCTTCACGACCAAGGCTATCCTTCTCGATGCCCTGCTTCTTAAGGTGCTCGATAACCTTTACCTCTGTAGCGATGGCTGCATGGTCTGTACCTGGCTGCCAAAGAGCTGAGTAGCCCTGCATTCTTTTATATCTGATAAGAATATCCTGCATTGTGTTATCAAGGGCATGTCCCATGTGGAGCTGTCCTGTGATATTTGGAGGTGGCATTACAATTGTAAAAGGCTTCTTACTGCGGTCTACCTCAGCATGGAAATAGCCATTTTCCTCCCATTTTTTATACAAACGATCTTCCAACCCTTTTGGGTCGTATGTTTTTGCAAGTTCTTTACTCATAAATTCACTCCTTCTAAGAATTAAATCTCAGATACTATTCAGCCTCCATTCGCAAAATCGCTGTTTCACAGCTTTCCTTTTGCTCATGTATGGTATCTCGCCAAATAAATCTTAATCTGAAGTTTGCCACAAGTGGCAACTATCAGCTCAAGATTTACTTGGCTCTGAATAGTATCAAAAAAGCCCTGTGTACGGCAAATTGCTGTACACAGGGCGCCATATACAATACGGTCGCGTTACCACCTGCATTTATAACTCATCTTATTCCTTACGGGAACGACTCGGATGGCTTGTCTGCCGTGAGGCACTTTGTTCACCATCTGCTCCGAAGCTACCTTCGTCAGCTCAGCTCCTAGGTCACCTTTCAGCCGGTGAGCGACCCTCTCTACAGGACGACACTGAGTACTCCTCTTCATCATCGCATTTAAAAAACTTAACTTATGATAAAAAAAATTCTATTGTCTGTCAAGGTACTTTCCGCATTGTCGTTATATTTTAATTCATGGTCTCAAAATTTATTCTTGCAATAATTTTATCGCCGTGTTATATTACCCCTTGTCTTTTTTCGAATTACAAATCAGGTGATTTCACCATTTTTCCCATAGGGATTTTGAATCACAAGCATTTTCATATTCCTGCAAAAGGAGTAATGAAATGAAAAAATTTAATAGATTAGATACACAGGGATTTTCTACCCGAATAAAGAAAATCTATGTCAAAGAAGATAACTCTCTCAATAGGGTTTCACTTTTCCTGTCCGCACTTGCATTGGCATTAATCATTCTTTTGCTGATGCACTTTAAGGGCTTAAGTTTTGTTGGTAGCACAAGTGCACGTGAACTTACAGTTGAAGAAGCCACTCAGGAGCTTTATGAATATATCAATTCTTTAAATGGATTTACTGATGCCCAAAGAGATGTTTTGAATTCTGTAATCTCTAATTATCTTTCGGACAAGGCTGTTCTTACTGACGAAGATATGAACACCATGTATGAAGTAATTAACAACAAGTATCAAAGCAATAAGAGCTACGTAGAATCCATCAAGAATGAGCTTGTTAAGGAATTGAGTTCCAATGTTAATTCTGACCAGAAAAACTACGAGGAGCTTAACACTCTTATTCAGAATCTTGATACTTGGCTTTCAGAGACAAACAACACCCAGGAATCTAATGCGAAGACCTTCAACAGTCTTTTGGAGGACCTTCGTTCCTACACACAATCCTCTGATACTCAGTTAAATATGCTTATTAACGATTTGTCAGCAACAATGGCTGCCGAGGATGATATTCTCAGGGAAGAAATCGACTATCTTAAAGAGCGTACCATCGACAACGATATTCCTTTCTTCTTTGGTTTCAAGGACGGCCTCTACGGTTACTATGTGGATGAAGAAATCTTCAAGCCATTTTAACTGGAGGTGCCTTTGATGAAATTTTTAAGACTTGTAAAAAAGCAGGTACTGCCAGTGGCAATCGTTCTTTCTTTAGTGGCGCCAAACGGCGCATCCATCGTGAATGCTAAAGGAGCTGATATTCCTGATATCCACCGAGAAGACTTCTCGCCCCAAGAATTTGTTCCATTTAGATGTGGCATTCCATCCTATCTAATCCAGCACTCTGGAGATAAAGGTGAGACCATCAAAAAGCTTTGGGCGAAACTTTTTTATGAAGAGAAATACTGGGATGAAAATCATGAGACCTTCTACGACAGTAATTATTCCACATGGATGGATAAGTACAGTGATAAGTATTTCAGCATCTTAGACTCAAAGGAAAAGAATCTTTTAGAGGATTTCCCAGATAAAAAGTTGGCATTCACTACTGGTGATTTCGAGGCGGCATTCGGCGCTACCATAAAAAATAATCCAGAATTCTTAGGTCAGCTTTTAGGACTTCCTGGGTATGAGCCCCTTGGAAATAGTGCTGACGGAAATGCCTATATGAAAGAGGTCGTGTCCACATATCTAAAGGAGCCTGACAAATATAAATATTTTTCGAAGTATATTGTTGAGCTGACTTCAGATGGTTCCTATATCGGAGACTCAATGGATTCTGAGAATAACATTTTAAACATTGGTAATGATAAAACCAATTCACTTAATATGCTTGCCACGCTAGGTCATTTTTACGGTAAGAAAAATGGTGATGAATATATTCTTTCTGACGAGCAAATTCGATGGGTCGAATCTTTCCAAAGATATCTTTACGACGAGTATGTAAACACTCCGGACACTTCCCTTGCTAAAAAGGATCCGGCCATCTACAACATGATTGCCCGCTCAGAAGACGCTGCAAATAACCGTGGTGGCAAAGGTCAGGAATTCTTCGATTATGTAGAAAAGAGTAATGAAGGTATCGGTGAGTGGCTTAACCAAATTGAAGGTTTTGACATGGAAGAACTGAAACGAATCAACAGTCTGGCTCTTTTATTCACAATGGCTGAAGGTTACTGCTATGGAAATGAACCAGAATCGAAATGTACTGTTCATAAAGACTGTCTGCCTATCGATGATGGTGGAAAAGCTACTGAGCTGGATGAGATTGCATATAAGCTTCATAAAATCATTTCTAGTAATAGCTTGTTAAATCGATATATCAAGGGTAACGCTGATGTGTACAAGATGTATCAGACAGATGAAGAGTCATACGTGGTTAAATTTAATGTGCATCACGATAAAACCGGCGCTTCCCTCTATTTTAATAAAACTGTAGTAGCTGGCTCTGGTGGAAACAATTCTGCCAGCGACCAGAAATACACAGATTATTCTCAGGTCACAGCCACTGCCAGCTGCGAAGCTACTCTTGTTGTATCATCAGCTGCATTTTTGACTAACGCACGTTCAATCACTGTCCAGTGTTATTGCTCCACTACTGGTGGCATTTATGCTCACGGTGTCTATGCTAATGGCGTAGATTTAACGCCTCGTTGTCCAAGAAATGGATCCACGATAAATATCTCAGATTTAACAAAAAATGAGCGAGCAAACGCTGTTATGTACATCGTGTTAAAGGCTAGCGACACCAAAAGCTACAATGCTGTAACCTACAATGAAAAGCACACAGCCTACACGCTTCACGGTGGATGGGCTCAGGCAAATGCTGTCTGCTATAGCAATGCTGCAGTTATTGTATCCTGCAGACGTTCGGATTGTGTAATCTATGGCCACCACTGGCGAACCAATTCTGAACATATTAAATGGGCAGATGATTTAAAGAGTGCAACACTTGTTTACAGCTGTAAGAAGGATGTGGCACATGAGACTTCTGAAATCACTGTTCCCGTTGAAGCCAAGGAAGAAGATGACCGTGTCGTATATACGATATCAGCTTATCCTTATGTATATAAGATGATTCCAAAAACTGACAGTTCCGGAAATATCCTAAAGGATGAAGGGGGTGAAACTGTTTATGAGAAAACCTCCCAGCCGGATAGTTATTCCAAGACAGTATTAAAATCTAAGACCTCATCGGAAACCATTACTTTAGGAAACTCTAATGTTTCAGGTGCCACCTGCAACAAAGGTATTGGTAGAAATACTATATATGCAAATGGCTCCTTATCTCAGGCCAATAAAGGGCAGATTTTCAAAGAGGCATCAACTGCCGTTTCATTTACTATTAATCCTGGCTTGATAAAATCTGGCGCCAAAAGTATCAAGATTAATGCTGGGGGTAATCCATATCTTTCAAGCTTGGGCATTTATGTTTACTCGCAATATGGTGAGCTTTTGGCAAGTAATGAATCCTCTTCTAATCCAACCACCGTGTACCTGTCACGTTTTACAGATGATAATTTATATAACTGCAAGGTCTACGTCTACGCTTCTGCTTTTAACAAAACTTATACATCTAATTACTGGACTGCTCCTGCGGATGCTGTTGCTGAGGTTTGGGTTGGAAGTATCCAGATAAATTACTAAGACTTTACAGATTATTGAAAGGGATAATTTATGAGAAAAAATATTCAATTATTAAAGCATATAGTTATATCTGCCGTCTCATTGGCTGTTTGCTTTTTCTGCTGCTGTTATGCGCCAGTGGCATATGCAAATAAATCTAATGATTCGGAGGAAGTTGCTGAAACCAGTTCAACTGCTTCTGAAAATGGCAGTCATGAATGCGCCAGTAGCTTTTCTTTAGAAATCTATGACTGGCAATACACCTATGTGGATGTTGATGGGTACCACTTTCCTGTAGAGGATTCGGGCGAATTTGTTTTAATCGACAATTATAATATTGGTTTCGATGACAGAACTACTTTTGAGGAGCTTTTCTCTGAAGACTATTTGTCAGTTGATTTAGCGCAGACACTTCTAGATTTATCTCCTGATACAGCCTCTATCATTTCTGAATTAAAGGATATGGGAGATATTCCTTCTGAATGCAAGGCGGTTATCTATTTGAAGGAAGGTGCTTTGGATAAATACGAGATAGATTCCAAGGATAATTATGTGGAAGAAGATTCTGAGGATGATGAGTCCGAAGACACCGAGGATGAAGAAGAATCTGAAGCTGAAGAATCTGATGCCCCTGAGGACGATGAGAATTCAGAAGCTGAAGAATCTGATGCCCCTGAGGACGATGAGAATTCAGAAGATGAAGAATCTGATGAAGTTTCTGAGGATGAATATGAGGTTATTGAGGTTTCTGAATCTGATTTAGAAGCAGGCAATTCGACTATTGATTCTCCAGAAGACTCTGCACAAGAGTCTTCTGAAGATATTTAAGATATTAATCCAAAATGCTTTAATGCATTATAGATTCCGTCCTTGTCGAAGTCGGTGGTAACGTAATCTGCCACCTCTTTGGCACGGTCGGTACCATTTCCCATAGCTATACCTACATGGGCAGCCTGAAGCATATCCAAATCATTTTCACTATCGCCAATGGCGTATGTATTAGCCAAATCAATTCCAACAAGCTCGCAAGCCTTAATCATACCAGTAGCTTTATTGTGCCCTGCTGGAACAAGCTCGCAAATGTTTTCATCATGCTGGATGATTTCATAATTGCTGGAAAGTTTATCAAAACATTCTATACGCTTGTCAGCCTCAACTTCTGTGGCGCAAGACATTTTATTGATAACCCAGTCGCCATAATAATCTCCACCAACAGGGAGAAGATTTTTTCCTACATCCCTGCGAAGGATATTTCCGAATGGATCATCATGACCAAATTCTTCGTCATCCATGTAAATATTCTTAGGTCCCTCGAGAATTGGTCTGAAGCCATAGCTTCGAATCATTTCAAGAGTCTCTTTTACAACATCTTTATCGATAATCTTCTGATAAATAATATTTCCATCAATTTCTATATGGCAACCGCAGGAACAAACGATGCCATCAAATCCAAGACCAAGAAGGCTTGGCTCATTTATGAAAGCTCTTGCTCTACCACTGCAGATAAAAGCAAGATGTCCATTCTCTCGTAATTTCTTTATTGCAAGTTTTGTACTTTCTGGAATGAACTTGTCATAGTTCCAAAGAGTACCGTCTATATCAAAAAATACTGCTGACTTCATGT
>JAFYYE010000225.1 GCA_017557715.1 Pseudobutyrivibrio sp. | reverse complement strand
GCTCAGTGACAGCATATCCTCCGCCGTAGACCTGATAGTTATTATCTTTTTCAGATTTGGCTAGTACAGTACCGCTACTGCCTACTACTGCGGCAATACAAAGCACAGCCATTATTTTCTTTATTTTCATAGCACGCTCCTTATGGAATGCTATCCATGGGTCTTGTTGTACTTTCTATAAATTACCTTTACCTCTGGAAGTGAATTTACAAATACTTCCACACATTTAGGATCGAAAAGAATTCCAGCACCTTCCTCAAGATAGCTTATGGCTTCATCAAATGTGTACTGTTTTCCCTTCTCGGTAGAAGATGTAAGAACATCAAACTGATCGGCCACAGCCATTATTCTTGCCGAAAGTGGAATCACTTCACCATGAAGTCCATCTGGATACCCCTTGCCATCCCATCGTTCATGGTGATAGGCCGCCATGTTTCTAGCTTCTTTAAGATAATTTTCTCCCGCTACTGTACTAATAGCATTTTCCATTATCTTTTTGCCCGCAATCGTATGTGTGCGCTTGATTTCAACTTCTTCCTTAGTAAGGGGTTCCGTCTTATCTAAGATTGTGTCTGGCACATATATCTTCCCAATATCGTGAAGTGGTGCACTTCGTTCCACATCAGAAACAAACTTTGGAGTCACCTTGCTAGGGTAATAGCCCTTTTTCAAGAGGCCTTCAGCTATAATCTTTACATAAGCTGATGATTTTTGAATATGAGAACCGCTATTTACATCTCGCTTCTCAACCAAGTCCGCCATTGTTACAATCAGACCATCTTGCATCTTGGTAGTATTCTCGGTGAAATGACGAATACTTCGAATTTGCTCAGCCTGATTCAAGGCCATATTACAAACAGACTTGTACAATTTTTCTATTTCGTCACCTGTTTTTATATTTATCTTTCTTAACTCTCTAACAGCATTGTCTATCTTTACCTGATCATCTCCGGCTTCAATAAACTGCTCAACAGCCAGTCCCAAGCTACTTATTGGATATACCAGATAAGTGCTTGTATTCCACATTCCATATGCCAGGATAGCTATCAAAATGGCTGCCATAATGAATAATATGCGCCACATAAATTCTAAAATATATTCTTTAACTAGAGCCATGGATGCATCTGCTCCTACATAACCGGCACAGTTTCCATTTTTATCTAGTATTGGACAAAAAGAGGAGACAACCCATCCCCAGCCATTATTTACCTGTGTTGGTGGTATTATTTCTCCAGCATTAAATTCATCAATTAATTTTTCATATCCATTTGCGATTTTGACTCTATGTCCTGGTTCATAACCTTCTACTTCGGTTTTAGTACCCATTCCTGCATTCTCAGTCAGTGTATCAATGTCAATAGCAAAGACCATCTCGTCCCCCTCGATTTTCACCACGTATATATATGCTAATCCAGGGGCATTTCTTCTAATCTCGTATAGCAAATTTTCTGTCTCTTTATAACCCGGTTCGTTTTCACCGTTTTTGATATATGCATCAATCTTATCAGCATCCATAAACGCAGCTGCGTATCTAGCTGCCGATGCCGCAATTTCCCCTTTTTCCTCTATATCACTTACGTAATATAAACGCATTTCAATAGCTGTCATTATTATAATCACAAGAACCGACACACACAAAAGCAGAAGCGTTAATCTTTTACGCATAGAATTTTTAGCAGCCCTACTCCACTGACGCATTTCATCCATCTGCTCTCCGCTAAGTGGATTCTGTTTCCAGCCTGCAGTTTTTATTTTATTTTTGATTTCCTGTGGAATGAAAAAAACGATATTAAGGGCAGCAGCAATAGATATTCCCTTATCAAGAATATTGACAAGCATATTAACTAATTCAAATGTCATAAGATAAGGTAAACCTGTAGCGCCTATCAAACCATCTACTGATCTTGCTACAAAAACATTCTGAGGTTCAGAAAAAAGATGCCATTGGATAAAGGAACTTACGCCACCCGCCATAATTCCAGAGGCAATAACAAAATAGACCTTATATAAAAAGCCACGGTTGGCATATTTGGTAATATATAATGAGGAAAGCAATGCCATAGCAATATTGATAATAGAAAAAAACATGGAAACACTATTGAATGGAATACACAGCGCATTAGTTAAAAGAGCTGTAAATATTCCTGGCACAACACCACCTATGCAGGCCACAGTCACTGTGCCAATAGTATCTAGAAATAGTGGTAGTCCAAAAAGACTGGTTATAAACGCAAGTGCTACGTTAAGAATGACGCCAATTATCACCGCCACCCATTTATACATAGAGCTTGTATCGATTTTATATAATAATGTCTTCAATAGCTCCCCTCCCCACTTTTAAATGACACCACTTTATCATTGTACCATAAAATTATAAAATGTATTAAACGAAGCATCTTTTACATTCTGCGGATTAGTAAAAACAAAATTTCCTTTTGAATCTTCAATCTTAGTTTTTGAAGCAAATGCTCCTACTGGAACTGCTTTTTCTGTAACTAAAACTGATTCTACTTTATCAAAAGTTATTTCTTCTCCTGATTTAACATTTGCTATTAATCTATAAGCATAT
>JAFYYE010000224.1 GCA_017557715.1 Pseudobutyrivibrio sp. | reverse complement strand
TATAATCCAGTCACATTGATGATATGCAGGAAAGTTTTAGAACCAAGTACTTTTTCAGCGTATTATCTAAGACTATATAGCATAATTCCGATTTTACCAATTATTGCATATGGAATTACATTGTTGTTGAAGAGATTAAATGGTGTGAAAAAACTGGTGGGAGTAATCCTATCGGTTGCGTTATTAATCTTAGTTGGCAATTGCCTCTACACAGAAGACTGGTTTACAAAGGCAGAAAATAGAAACAAAGTCCCACAAGATGTAGTCACTATTTGTGACTTATTCGCTGATTATGAGGGCGACACCATTAGAATTATGGCACCACAGGATATTGCAGTATATCTTCGCCAGATGGACAGTCGTTTTTCTATGCCATATAGCAGGTACATTCCAGATGAGGCTTACGAGCTTACAAATCCAGAGCCTAAGCCAGATGTGATAGTGGAATATGCCAAAGAAAACAATGTTGATTACGTAGTAGTATCTGCCATAGAGGGCGTTTTGAATACATATCTTAATTATGGATTCAAGCTTTATGGACGCACACCATACTATGCAGTGCTTATGCCAAACGACCCGGCATGGATTCTTACAGAATATGCAGATGAGTCTGGCGACCAGGGATTGGCTTACACTTTGAAAAATATAAATGATGGCACTTTTATCGTCATTGATGGTGGAAATGCTGGCAATGAACAGCAGATGAGACAGGTCATCAAGGATAATGGAGGGAATGTGGATGCATGGATTCTCACCCATTATCATAAGGATCATATAGACACATTTAATGCAATTTATGAAGACCCTAAGGGTATCAAAATCCAAGAAATAATAGCCACACCACTTGATGAAGATACATTTTACAATCTGAATCTTCAGGAGTGGGATGATATTGATACATATAAAAAATTCAAAGAAATAACAAAAGAAGCTACCAACATCAATTATGTAAATAGAGATGATGAGCTAAGCTTTACTGATGGTTTAAAGATAACTTTCTTTAACGCATGCGATGAAGTAGTGCTAAAGAACCCAGAGGATATTCCTAATAACTGTTCGTTGGTGTTCAAAATTGAAACATCAGATAGAAGTGTTTTGATTTGTGCAGATGCTCACAGCAAGTATTTAGCAGATTATTTAGTGGACACTTATGGCGACGAGCTTAATTCCGACATACTTCAGTGCGGACATCACGGCAATAATAGCATGCCTACAGAATCAGGATTTTACGATGTGGTTTCGCCAGAGATTGCCATATTTGATGGGCCAGACTGGCTTATGACCAGTTCTAAATATACAGCAGGAGTTTTGGCGGCATATCTACAAAACTTAGGAGCGAGAATTATTTGGTATAATACAGCTCCAAATGTATTTGGTTTATAGTGGAGAATACTAGAATTGAAAGAAATACTTTTAAAGAATAAAAAGTTCATAACAATGTTTTTGATAGCAGGATTGCTTTTTGCCAGATGTAATCTAGGCGTTTATTATGGCGGATTATATGTCATGATAAATGTTTTGTTTAATGGGTTGGCACTAGCTTATTCACTAGTTTTATTTACAGATAGTAAAAAAGAAGCTAAAAATGCTTTGGTAAATCCGGCTATCATTTGGATTGTACTTTTTTCATTATTAGTTTTTATATATGGACATTTTAAGCTTTTCACAGCAGCTGATTACTATAGCAGAATGGTTACAATTCTCACTGTAGCACCAGCTATCCTTATTCTTGTTCTTTTATTTTATAACAAGGATGAAGTAATAGATATTTTATCTGTCAGCGGTTCTGTGGTAATTATCACTACACTAATTACAAGCCTTTGTTATGATGAGATTTGGGGTGAGTGGCTCCAGGGAATGTATTCCAGAGTAGGCGCTACACCAGCAGGTGGATGTATCGATACTGGGAATTTGGTGTTGATTTTATTAATTCCAATTTTCTACCAGCTTTTCGTTTTGAGAAAAGTAAAGCAATATTTATGGATTACACTGATTGGTATTTTTGAAATAGTAATTACAGGAGCAAAATCTTCTGTTTTGCCTATAGTATTCGTATTTGCGATAATGATTATAGGTGCTTCTGACGACAAGCGAATCATCAGAAGAAACTTAATTATACTTACGGTTGCAGCAGTATTAGCTTTCGCAGCAATCATGATAGTGCCACCTCTTTATGGAGTGGTGGGATATAGAATAGCCGAGTTATTTACTGGTGTGAATTCTGCAGAGCCAGATTTACACACTAGCACTGGTCAGAGAATGGCTATGATAAATGCTTTTAAGGCACACTTTTGGGAAGCACCATTATTTGGACATGGCTTCTATTCTTTCAGAGAAATGCCATACTCAGCTATCGAAGAATTCCGACAGGGAACTGAGATTTCCTATAGAAATGTTCAGCTTCATATGAATTACTTGGAAGTATTATTTTCATATGGAATCCTTGGATTTGTACTATATTACTGGTTCCCAGTATATGTGATTATTAAATCTTTCAGAGCAAATAAAATGGCAAAGATTATGGTATTTTCAATCATGATTTCCTTTGTATTCATGGATTTGGGAATAGATATGTATTACAAGTATTTGTTGCCATATTATTCATATTTCTTGGCATATTTCTTTACAGAAAAGGATAAGGACGTTTTACAGTAGATAAAGGGTGGAATAGTGAAAAACAAAAACAGTATTAGAAAATTAGAAAGTGTAATTGAACTAGTGGTATTAGCACTAGTTTATTACTATGTTTGGAGACATTTTATTTTCGATAAGACATACTTCTGGCCAATGCTTGGTAGAGGAAAGTATGTACTCATGGGAATATATTTCATACTCAGCCTTGTAATCATTCATTTATGTGAGGGATTTAAGTACGGAATATTAAAGATTGCAGATGTACTGTTTTCTCAATGCATAGCTCTCTTTATTGTAAATGTGGTTACATATCTTCAGCTTTGCTTGATGGCAAATGTGATGATTCCAGCAGGACCAATGGCTTGTCTTACACTTGTTGATTTTGTGATAGCAGGCGTATTTGTATATATTTTCTTTGCTATCTACAACAAGTATTCAAAGGCTAGCAATCTTCTGATGGTTTATGGTGTCAAGGAATCTGTCGGGTTGAAATTAAAGATGGATACCCGCGCCGATAGCTACAACATCAAGAAGCTTATTAGTATCGATGAGGGAATTGATACTGTTATTTCTGAGCTACAGAATTTTGATGGAGTTGTAATTTCAGATGTTGGTGCAAAGCAGCGAAATGATTTGCTTAAGTATTGCTATATGCACGACATAGAAACATACATTACTCCAAAGATTTCCGATGTAATCATAGCTGGAGGCGAGAGCATTCACCAGTTTGATACACCGCTTACTATGATTAATACAACTGGTCTTACACCAGAGCAGGAATTTGTTAAGCGTTTCTTTGATATTGTTTTGTGTGCAATTGCAGCAGTAGTGCTTTCACCATTAATGCTGATTATTGCTATTGCTATTAAGCTTGAGGATCATGGTCCTGTTTTCTACAAGCAAAAGCGTGTTACTAAAGATGGCAAGATTTTTGAAATCCTTAAATTCAGAAGTATGGTGGAGGATGCTGAGCAGCGTCCAGCCACTGATGATGATGACAGAATCACTAAGGTTGGCCATGTAATCAGAGCTACCAGAGTGGATGAGCTTCCTCAGATTTTCAACATCCTAAAGGGCGACATGTCAATCGTAGGTCCAAGACCAGAGAGAACAGAGCATGTTGAAAAATATACTGAAGCTATTCCAGAGTTCGAATTTAGAAGCAAGGTCAAGGGTGGTCTTACAGGTTTTGCTCAGATTTATGGAAAATATAACACATCAGCCTATGATAAGATTAAGCTTGATTTGATGTATATCGAAAACTATAGCTTCCTTTTAGATTTAAAGCTTGTGCTTATGACAATCAGAATTGTCTTTAAGAAGGAGAGCACAGAAGGATTTGACAAGGTGGCTACAGCTGAAGAGATACTTGCATCACTTGAGAATTCTCGTTCAGAAGAATCAGATAATGAATAAATAGAAAGTGTAAAGATAAAATGAAGATACTTCACATTGCATTAGCATCCCATTTTACAATCGGAATGCTTTACCAGGAAAACCAAATGATTAACTGTCAGAGAGCCGATGGACACGAGGTGGTCATCGTTACAGATCTTTGGCATTACGAGGCTGGTAAGCTCGTTAAGGGTGAGGAAGAGGATACTATTATGGATAATGGTGCTCGTCTTATTAGATGGGCTCATGATAGAGTGCTTTTCAGCGACTTATGGACTGAGAAGATTCAGAAGTGTCACAGGGTAAAGGCATTTCTTGAGGAATATCAGCCAGACACAATTCTTTTCCACGGTATGTGTGGTTATGAGATTATGACTGCAGCAGCATATTGCAAGAAGCATCCAGATTGTCTTCTTTTTATGGATTGTCATGAGGATTATAGCGATTCTGCCAGAACATTTTTGAGCAAGAGTTTTTACAAGATTATTCATGGTCACTATATCAGTAAGGCTATGCCTGAGGTAGACAAGGTGCTTTATATCGGTGCTGATATGAAGGAGTGGATGAATGATTTGTATAAGATTCCAGCTGATAAGCAGGAGTTTTTAGCACCAGGTGGAACTATTTACACCCTTGAGCAGCAGAAGGAAGCAAGACAGGATATTATCAATAAATATTGCTTGCCACAAGACGCAATTATAATGGCTCATTCAGGAAAGCTTGCAGCTACAAAGCGTACAGATGAGTTAATTAAAGCATTTTCTAGTGTTGAAGATTCTAGAATGGCACTCTTCATTTTTGGCTCTATTCCAGAGGAAATGGAAAACTCAATCAGACCACTTATTGATGCAGATCCACGAATTCATTTCATGGGTTGGAAGGTCAATAAGGAAATTGAAGAGTTCCTTGCAGGCGCGGATTTATATTGCCAGCCAGGTACACAGTCTTCAACTTTTGAGACAGCTATGTGCTGTGGTTGTGTAAATATG
>JAFYYE010000223.1 GCA_017557715.1 Pseudobutyrivibrio sp. | reverse complement strand
CATCTTTGCCTCTTCCTTAAGAAGTGCAAGATTATCTGATGACATCTCAAGTGCTTCCTCCATATCTTCTGAGCTCTTAAGAAGCATAAGGTTACGAAGATACCATGTGAAATCAATTACAAACTGATTCAAATCACGTCCCTGTGTGATAATCTCCTCAAGTATTCCAATGGCCTCTGTAACCTGTCCATCAATAATGTTTCTCAATAGTCTTGAAAATACCTCTGTATCGATAGCGCCCAAAACCTTAAGTACATTATCGTAGGTAAGAGTCTGTCCAATATAAAAAGCTATGCATTGATCCAAAAGCGAAAGTCCATCACGCATTGAGCCATCCGCAGCCTTTGCAATATAACGAATAGCCTTTTCCTCTACCTGCACACCTTCTTTATCCATCAGTTCCTGAAGACGTCCTGCGATAGTATCAATTGAAATACGATGGAAATCATATCTCTGACAACGGCTAAGGATTGTGATAGGTATCTTGTGTACCTCTGTAGTAGCAAGAATAAACACAACATAAGAAGGTGGCTCCTCTAAGGTCTTAAGCAAGGCGTTAAAAGCACCGGTGGAAAGCATATGAACCTCATCGATGATATAAACCTTGTATTTGCCTTCTGTCGGAGGATATGCCACCTCCTCTACAATCTGTCTGATGCTATCTACACCATTGTTAGATGCAGCATCCATCTCTATAACATTCATGGAATTGCCAGCTGTAATAGACTTGCAGGTCTGACATTCCATACAAGGACAACCATTTACTGGATTCTCGCAATTGATAGTGCGGGCAAGAATCTTTGCAATAGTAGTCTTTCCTGTTCCTCTTGTACCAGTGAATAGATACGCATGTCCGATACGGTCGCTCTTTATTTGATTTTGAAGTGTTGTAACGATATGGTCCTGACCCTTTACATCCTCAAATGTTTGAGGTCTGAACTTTCTGTATAATGCCATATAGGACATAACATTTACCTACCCTTATTAAAAATTAGTCACCAAAGCTAATACCGATCCTCTTAGCCTCTTCTATCATCTGGCAATCCGGCTCTACCACCTTAAGCTTGCCAGCCACCTCTTCAAGTGGAATACGCTTTGTCTTGCCATTTACCATGGCAATCATATTTCCAAAATCCCCATCCATAATAGCCTGGGCTGCTGCAGAACCAAGACGAGTACAAAGTACTCTATCAAATGGATCTGGGCTTCCGCCTCGCTGCATATGGCCAGGAACTGTTACACGAACCTCAATACCAGTCTCCTTCTGAATGCGGTCTGCAATCTCATAGGAAACTGATGGGTACTTGGATGTCTCAAGTTTTTTCTTGTAATCCTTCTTAGAAAGCTTAGCATCTTCCTTTGAAATAGCACCCTCGGCAACAGCTAAAATAGTAAAGCCTTTGCCCTCTTCAGCTCGCTTATTAATAGCCTTAACAACTTTCTTTATATCGTAAGGAATTTCTGGAAGAAGGATAATATCTGCACCTGATGCCACACCTGCATAAAGTGTAAGCCAGCCTACCTTATGTCCCATAACCTCTACGATAAACACGCGACTATGAGATGAAGCTGTAGTGTGAATACAATCAATTGTGTTACAAGCGATATCAATAGCACTCTGGAAACCAAAGGTCAAATCTGTTCCATAAATATCGTTATCAATTGTCTTTGGAAGGTGAATAATATTAAGTCCCTCTTCACGAAGAAGATTTGCTGTTTTCTGAGTACCATTACCTCCAAGGATAACAAGGCAATTCAGATTAAGCTTATAGTAATTGGACTTCATGGCTTCTACTTTATCAAGACCGTTCTCATCTGGCTCCCGCATAAGCTTAAAAGGCTGACGGCTAGAACCTAAGATTGTGCCACCTCTTGTAAGGATTCCTGAAAAATCCTGACTTGTGAGGAGCCTATAATCACCATAGATAAGTCCTTTGTAGCCATTGAAGTATCCATACACTTCCAAGTCCTTTACGTTGGCTGCAAGTCCCTTAACTACGCCTCTCATAGCTGCATTAAGAGCCTGACAATCACCACCACTTGTAAGCAATCCGATTCTCATCATAGAAATCTTCTCCTTCCTCAAGAAAAACCCCTTATTTACTTACTAGTTTCAATAACTCTTCTAACGTAATTGTATATTCTCTCTGTAGAAGCAATTCCAAGGCGCTCCTTTGGAGTATGAATATCGTGCATCTCTGGTCCGATAGATACTGCATCAAGTCCAGGAAGCTTTGAAGCAAGAAGTCCACACTCAACACCTGCATGAAGTGTCTCAACTAATGCCTTCTCTCCTGTCATTTCCTCATAAAGAGCTACAAGCTCATTTCTGAATGTAGACTCTCTCTTATATTCCCATGCTGGATACTGACCGTGAGTAGAAATCTTGCAACCAAATGTATTTCCTACCATAGCAACCTTTCTCATAAGAGCAGCCTTAGCGCTATCTACTGAGCTTCTAAGTGCACATGAGAAGTTAAGGCCCTCATCTGTAAGCTTAAGGATACCAAGGTTGAGTGATGTCTCAACAAGACCTTCGATATCGTGGCTCATTGCCTGAACTCCATCAGGCATGCAAGAAAGAAGCTGAATCATTCTCTTTGTATCTACAGCGTTAGCGCCCTCTACTTCAGCGTTTCCTTCGTTCTTAATCTCAATCTTCATCTCCGGGTCTGTAACAGCATACTCATTCTTAATTGCAGCTGCCTCAGCCTCCATAACCTTTATAACCGCTGCTGATGTTACAACCTTTGCTGATGTAGCACGTGGGATAGCATTATCTTTTGTGCCTCCAACAAAGTCGATTAAGCATACATCTGCCTCTTCAACAGCTGCTGCGAGGATTCTATTTACCATGAATGATGCATTAGCGCGACCCTTATCAATCTCTGTTCCAGAGTGACCACCAGTACAATCATTAACCTCAATTGATACAAGAGTACCCTTGACCTGCTCTTTCTTTGCTGGATACTCAAGCTCCATTCTGCAACCGCCAGCGCAACCTGCAAGGAAATGTCCCTCTTCTTCAGAGTCAAGGTTGAGAAGCTTGCGTCCCTGAATCATTGATACATCGATGCCTGCTGCACCTTCCATTCCAACTTCCTCAGATACTGTAATGATAACCTCAAGACGTGGGTGCTTAAGTGTCTCATCCTCTAATAAAGCAAGTGCCATAGCAACTGCGATACCATCATCACCACCAAGTGTAGTACCCTTAGCTGTAACGTATCCATCAACTACTTCAAGATCAAGGCCTTCTGTAAGCATATCCTTCTTGCAATCAGGCTCCTGCTCTGCGACCATATCCATGTGTCCCTGAAGAATAATAGGAGCAACATTCTCCATTCCCTCTGAAGCCTCTTTAATCATGATTACGTTGTAAAGGTCGTCTGTGTAATATTCAAGATTGTGTGCCTTTGCAAAATCTACAAGATATGCACTAATCTTTTCCTCGTGGTAGCTTGGATGAGGGATGTTACAAATCTCCTCAAAGTAATGAAATACTCTCTCTGGCTTACAATTGCTTAATACTGCCATTTTAAAATCTCCTAACTAAATATATTATTTCCCGTACTCTCCGAACTCACATCCGATATTGTACGCTTCCATATCATCAACCAATTCCCATGTAAACTCGGCTTTCTTGCCTGCGTCAGCACTCTTGGTCTTTAATATTTTTTTATAGAGCTTTACTTCGCCCTTTCCATTGCCTCCATTCCAGAGACGGTTGTGAAGCTTTTCCCCGTTAGGTGCTTCGTAATTTATGAGTAACATATCTTTTTTAAGACATGTAATCTCCACTTCAATCTTTGCAAGAGGTGTTTCCTGCTCTACTTTCCAGGTGAGCTTATCCTTGCCCTCTTTGCAATTAAACTTTGTTTTGGTGAGAGTCCAAAATCTAGAAAAATTAAACTCATATGGCTGACCCTCGTACCAAATTGCACCGAGAATTACGTCATCAAAGGTATGACCTGTACGAATCTTTGGGCGTCCTCCGCCTATATCAAATGCTGTGTTCTCAAGCCACTGGCCTGATTTCTTGCTCTTTAAATGTGAGCTGGCAAGCCACACCCATGGAGATGTGAAATCCTTGCCCCAGTTCTTATCAGCGTAGCCATAGCAGGTGTCCTTATCAACAACATATTCCACACCATCTAATATAACTGAGCCGTTAAAGAAGGTCTTCATGCCTTCTGCGTGCCAGAACATTTCGAATGCATCCAGCTCTCTGGAAGCCCAGCTGGCACCATAGCCCACATTAAAAGCTATATTCTTTTCGATATTCAGGTCCCAAACCATTTTTCCGGCATCGCACATCCACTCTGGATGAGCTTTCGCATCCGCCTCAGAAACCTCTACCTTACCAAGTGTACGGCTCTCTGACAAGAAGCAGTTATCTGCGCTGATTTGGAAAGGTGCATCTTCCTTGATAGAAACCTTACTCCAACCGAAAAATCTATGAAGTTGCTTGGCATTCTCTCCCCAGCAGCCCGCCTTAATCATTACATAGGATGGCTTTACACTATTTTTCTTGTTTGCTGGAAGCTGGCCAAATACAGGCTCCTCTCCTCCAAGCTCAGGATTAACAGTGAAAAACTCAATAAAAAAGGCCTTTTCTTCGCCGGTTTCTTTATTGTGACCTGTGAAGCTGTGCCACCACCAGTCATATCCCTCAGAGGCCAATGGTCCCTTAAGCATAAAGCTATCACGCTCTATATCTGAATGATTAAAATTGTGCTCCACCAGCTTATCCTTAACATCCAAGCCGTCTATTTTTTCAAGCACTGTTTCTTCTAACTGACTAAGCTTTTCTTTTACCATATTAAAACCCCATTTTCTACATAATTACCTCTATTTACTATATCATTTTCACTTGGTAAATTCTATCCAATCAATGTCATTTTATCTTTAAGCTTTTTACATCATCTGTTCACTATATATTCACTAAAGCCTTCCCTATTTTTGGTAAAATTTAGTTGCGCACCGTTATATTGGGAACAGAGATGTTTCCTTTTTGATAATAGCTGGATAGGAGGTACTATGAGAAAGATTAAAAGTATTTCTGCTATTCTATTAGCCGGCTCATTACTCTTTGTTGGATGCGGTTATTCCTCTGTTCCAACAAGACAAGCAACTATAAAAACCGTAAGTACTACAGAAGGTGAGCTCGTTAATTCAATTTTGGCGGAGAAGCCGACACAGATTACTGTTATGGTTGACGGCACCTTAGTTGATCAGGAAAACGGACGTGATGAATTCGAAGCTAAATGGGAAGCTATCACAGGCATTGATTTAGTAATAATTCAGCCTGGTCATGATGTTTACTATGATGAAGTTACCAGCGTCTTCGAAACAACTGAATTACCTGATGTTGTTCTACTGGGCTCCACCTATTACACAACCTATGCCTCAAAGGAGTTGCTTGCTGATATTACTCCTTACTACGAGGGTTCAGAACTTCAGTCGAAAATCCAGGCTGCTGGCAACGAAGCGCTAATAGAAGGCATTAAGATCAACAACAAACTTTTTGGTATGACCCCTACCAGAGGTAATGGATGTACCACTTATATTAAAAAAGCATGGCTTGACCGTGTAGGTATGGAACCTCCTACTACCTATGATGAATACCTGGCAATGCTTCAGGCCTTCACCGAGGGGGATCCTGATGGCAATGGTATAAATGGTGATACATATGGTGTTTCAGCATCAGGTATCATCAACGGTGAGGCTCCTTACATCAACTATCTTCCAGAATTTTATCAGGATGCTTACCCTACCTTCTATCAAAAGGAAGACGGCACCTGGGCAGATGGATTTACAGAGGAACCTATGCGTGCTGCCTTACAAAGATTACGAGATGCTTATTCAAAGGGTTACATCGATCCAGATATTATAGATAACAGCACAAGTAATTGCCGTGATAAATTCTATGCCAACGAATTTGGTGTATTTACTTACTGGGCAGGAACCTGGGCTAAAACTCTTTCAGACAAGCTTCGTGATGCAGGAGTAAACGATGAAATCGTTACCATCCCTCCAATTGCCGAAACAGGTTCATATCTTGAGCGTGTGGCGCCTGTATGGTGTATTACATCAGGCTGTAAGAATCCTGAGGGTGTGTATAAATACTTTATTGAAACTATGATGGATGGTGGCGAGGTTGAATTGCTTTGGACTTATAAGCCAAACACAGAGGACTATGCTAAAAACCATATCGACCACCTGCTAGCTGTTGTTCCTCTTGCGAATGATCCAGGTGGAGACAGCATCACAGAAAGCGTAGCCGAAGCTTCCGCCATATTTAATAACAACAGCCATATGGCAGATTTACCTTATGGCACAGATGCCTTTAATTTATTTAATGATGAGCTTATGGAGCTAAAAAAAGATTTGGTAAAGAAGGTTGTTGTAGATGGTGCTGATATAGATAGTGCCTATAGTGAATATGAGGCTTCTAACGGAGCCTACATGTCACAGGCAATTGTAGATACCCTTAATGCTGAATAAGGAGGCGGGCTATGAAAGAAAAGAAGAGTTTTAGATTTAGCATCACTGTTAAAATCTTAATAGGTATTTTAACAGTTAATATTCTCACCTGTATTATTATGGGTTTTGCTGTCTTCAATTACGTTCAAAAAAGCTTTATAAGCACTGCCTCTGATGATACTTTAGCAACCTGCCGCGTAGGAGCTGATGAAATTAATGGTAATCTTCTTCAGATGCTTGATGTGGGTGATGATGCCACATATGCCAACACAGTTATCAAAGGAGAATTGACAGCTATTCAATCTACTGGCAAAATTAGCTCCATTTATACTGTTGGAGAAAGAGATGGCCAGATTGTTTACCTTTCTCAGCCTGACGATGAAGGCTCTCCCATTGGTGAACCTGTAGAGGATGAATACGTTGAAGAAATGCGAAACGCCTTAAAATCTGATGGTTTGGCTACAAATCACATCGAGCAATATGAAGATGGTACTTTTATTATGAGTGCATATGCACCTATAAAAAATAAATCAGGGGAAGCTGTTGGTGTTCTTGGAATTGATTTCGTAGTTGATGATGTTGTACATTCGCTTTATGCCATTGTTAATACAATCATCGCTATTGGTCTCGTTCTTTCAGTTGTTGCTGCCATAGTTTCCATCTTTGTTGCAAAGGGAATTACCAGAGGCCTTAAGGCTGTTAATGCAAAGATTATAGATCTTGTAAATAACGATGGTGATCTTACTCAGAAGATTGAAATTAAGGGTAATGATGAAGTTACTGATATTGCAGAAAATATAAACGCTTTACTGGAATACATCAGAAGTGTAGTTAGCTCTATTTTCGATAGTTCAAATAAGCTTTCTAGCTCTGTCGATGTTGCTCTTGGAACTACACATAGAACCAATGAACAGCTAAACGGTGTTACAAAAACTATGACGCAGATGAGCGATGTAATGGAAAAAACATCATCTTCTGTTATGCAAGTTCAGGGCTCTACAAATAAAATCAAAGAGGATGTTCAGGACATGTACAACAGTGTTCGTGAAGGTACCGATTATGCTACCGAAATGGAAGGTCGAGCTATCGAAATGCGTAAGAACGCTGAGCATGAAACTGAAGAGGCCAAGATTGCAGCTGACAACATGACTGAATCTCTTAATGAGAAGATTGAAAAGTCTAAGGCTGTTGAAAATATCAGCGGTCTTACTCAAACTATTTTGGATATCGCCTCACAGACAAACCTGCTTTCACTTAACGCCAGCATCGAAGCGGCCCGCGCCGGAGAGCATGGCAAGGGCTTCGCAGTAGTTGCTGAGGAAATCAGCAGTCTTGCAACTAATTCAGCTGAAACAGCCCGTGAAATTCAGGTTATTTCAGAAGAAGTTATCAGTAATGTACGAGATCTTGCAGATGAAGCTACCAAGATGGTAGATTTCGTAAGAGACAAGACAATCGGTGGTTATCAGCAGCTTATGGATACTGGTGTACAGTACCAGGAAGACGCTGAAAAGATTTCAGAGATGCTTAAGAGTATGGAAGAAGCTTCTCAGAATATCGAAAACTCAATGAATATTGTATCTCAGGCTATGGATGACGTTGCATATTCTGTAGATGAAAGTGTTAAGGGTGTTATCAATGTAGCTGATGCGGTTACTGAAATGACCGGTAACATGCAGGAAAACAGCGATATTGTTAATGAAAACTCTGAAATTGCTCAGCAGCTCGATTCCGAAGTTAATAAATTTAAGTTCTAATAACAACTCACATATCAAAAGAGCAGGCTTCAACGTCTGCTCTTTATTATTTAATTGCTCCAACTTCCATCTGTACACCAGACAATATCCACCATCAAACTGCTTTGCAAGTTCTTTATCCACAAGCAAATCAGAAATTGTGAACTTGCTCTGTTTAACTGGCAATATCAACCCCTCTGATATTGGATATACCTTTAAAAGACCGTCACATGGAGACATTAGCTTATCCTCATCCAAAGTTAGCGGTCTAATTTCTGGCTTTATCCTGCGGCAAAAGAAATCATTGAAGCAGTTAATATCATCAAGAATATAATCTTCTATCTGCAGAGGCAATCGCTGCAACCATCCATTTTTTATCTGATTTTGAGATAAGCTCCAGTAATTTCTCAAAGGACATACTCTGGTTTTGCCGTAACAATGCCCAGATTGTAAGTATTGAGAGTACCGTCGTAAAGCCCATCCAAAATATTTTCTTTGCTACGTCTTTACTCATCTTATTTCTTAGTTATCATTTTTCATTCCACATTATTATACTATATTATAACTGTTTCATAAGATTTGCATTTAAACTTTTATTTTTATATTATTAATTCATATCTTTGAATGGAGGAATGACTATGGGCGAAAGACTTACCCAGGGGGATATTGATAAAATTCAGGCAGAAATCGACGAGCGTAAGCTTGTAATCAGACCAAAGCTTCTAGAGGAAGTAAAAGAGACCCGTGCACAGGGAGATCTCTCTGAAAACTTCGAATATCACGAGGCTAAGCGTGCCAAAAACATGAACGACAGCCGTATCCGTTACTTAGAAAAGATGCTTAAATTCGCTGAGGTTGTTGATGACTCCAGTGCTGATGACGAAGTCGGCATCAACAATACCGTTACTATCTATATTCCAGAGGATGATTGCGAAGAAACCTATAAACTTGTCACTTCCATCCGTGGTAACTCTTTAAAAGGTCTTATTTCCATTGAATCACCTCTCGGCGCTGCGATACGTGGCAAGCATGTCGGTGATAGAGTTATGGTTAAGGTAAATGACGATTACTCCTATGAAGTAGAAATTAGATTGATTGATAAATCAACTACTGACGAGGATGACAAAATCAAAAGATATTAATTATAAAAAAAGCGCTGCAGTTTGCGGCGCTTTTTGATTATTAAAGTTTTTTTCCAATATCCTGTCCCATAACAACAGGTGTTTCTTCACCATTTTCAGAGGCAAAGAGTATCTCGCGATAAATAGTCGCCTTGCCCGGTGGAATAAGAACTATAATCGTGGAACCACCATATTCAAAATGACCTTTTTCAACACCACGTTCAATCGAAATGGATTCCATTTGGTTGTTAACTATTCTACCAACTAACATGGCGCCTACTTCCATCTGAACACATTTTCCAAAATTCTTAGTGTTTATTACAGTGTACTGACGGCTATTTTCAATAAAGACCGGCCCAGCTTCAAGCGCAACAGGCTGTACTGTATGATAAAGTCCAGGAATAACTATATCCTCAGACTTTACTCCAGATTCAAAATATGAATATCGGTGATAGTGATTTACACATAGTCTGTAAACCAAACAATATCCGCCATAAAATTCTTTTGCGAGCTCTTTATCCCTTAGTAAATCGGAAATCGTAAAACTACTTTGCTTAACAGGAAGTACCACATCCTCCGAAATTGGATATACCTTCAGCAATCCATCACATGGTGCCATAAGGTGTTCTTCATCCATGTCTAAAGGTCTTAATTCCGGCTTTATTCTTCGGCAGAAAAAGTCATTGAAGCATTTAATATCATCTAATATATAGTCTTCTAGATTTATATTATTACCCTTAGCAAATGGCTTGATGATGCACTTTGACACCTTAGTATCAAGCAACCAGCCTGAAAAATCAGAAACTGGTTTTAATAATAAAGGGCGAAGTATAATTCGCCCTACTTTTGTCTTGTATAAAAAATTTAATCCACTCATATGTTACTCATAAAATAAAATTAATAAAGTTCCAATAAGTTCAATAAATCCTATTACGATAATAATAGCAAATTGTTTTTTGTTTGGCTTTGGGACCTTAAAGTTACCAACAAATAAGATGGCAACAATCATCATAAGCCAAAAATAAAAGATTGTTAAATCAGCTCTAGTGAACCAATGAAGAACAAGAGTGAGTGGGAAAATTAAGGCAGCTGTTGTAACAGGAAGTCCTGTAAAATATGCTTTTCCTTTAATAAGAGCTTCCTCTGCTCGCTCATCTGTAGTTGCGTTAAAATATGCAAGACGGATAAGTGCGGCAAGAACATAAAATGCAGCAATTGTAATCAGTAACAATACAAGATAGTAATTCTCTGGCTTTTCAGCATGTCTTCCTAAGTCTGTAAGAATACCACTAACTCTAAGCTGCGCGATACCAATTGATGCAGGAAGCACACCAAAACATATCAAATCAGAAAGAGAATCAATCTGAATACCAAATTCTTTTTCAAGTTCTGTTCTATCCTTCTTTGTGCGGGCAACCTTTCCATCAAAACCATCTAATAATCCTGATAACATAAGAAACAATGTTCCGCAGTATGGATGTCCCATACCTGTCATTGTAACAATAATACCAACTACTCCTGATATAGTAGAGAGATAAGTCAAAATAACAGTATAATCGTAAACGCCTATCATTTATTCTTTCTTCCTTTCAAATATCCTATTAAAGTAATTATGCCACTAAGTGTGACACAAATATAAAATGTAAGACCTCTGCTAAGCATATCCAGCTCGAAAGCAGCGTCCTTAGACATAATACTAGAAAATCCATCAATCATCAAATAATCTGCAATTCCAAGAGAACCTGGAATAGGTACATAATTATATCCGATAGTGATGAGACATTGCTTAGAGAATAGTAACGACGATAGCTTTTCACTTCCGCCTAAAGCGACAAAAACAAAAGTTGGTACTATAATCTGGGATGCTCTCTGAATAATATTCCAAAACAGCGCCTTCATTAAAATACTGGTTTTTCCGGCAATCATCTGGGCGCAATTAGTATAATCTGCTTCAATTTTATCGATTCTCTCCAGCTTGTGTTCCAAACGATGAATCAGTTTCTTAGAATACAAAAAGTTTATAAACCGTCTAACTAATACAAATATTTTATTTCCGTCTTTTAACACAGAAAGAATTATCACAGATAACATTGTTAAGCCAACAAAGCCAACAAGTATAAATATTTTAGCTGCTAAATGAAATTCAAAAAAACTCTTTGGTGCCATTATGATTGCAATAATTCCAAGAATTACTATGGAAATATTATACATCATAAGATTTATCAGCAATGTGGCAGATGTAACTCCTGCTGAAATTCCATCTTTAATCATAAAGAACGCACTTGCAGGCTGTCCTCCAGTAGAAGATGGTGTTATCGCTGAAAAATACACATCTGAAGTACTGTAGATAAGACCTTTTTTGAAATGTCCGACATGATCTAAACCCTTTAAAATTGTGCATATAGCAAGTGCTTCAAAAAGCACGTAACAGGCTGTTGATATAATAGCGGCAGTGAGCCATTTTTTATCGGCATTTGAAATAAGCTCCAAAAGCCTCTGAAGTGACATGCTTTCATTTTGCTTTAAAAGTGTCCATATTGTAAGGACAGAAAGTAGAAATGTGAAGCACATCCAAAATATCTTTTTTACCACATTTTTATTCATTATTGATAATCCTTATCTGACTCAACATTATCTAAATTATAGTAATGCCTATCATATTTATCAATATTGTACCACATTCTTTAGTATTGTTTAGATTTGCATTTAACCCTTGAGAAAATGCTTAAATTCGCAGAGGTTGTAGATGACAGCAGTGCTGACGATGAAGTAGGTATTAACAACACTGTTACTATCTACATTCCAGAGGATGATTGCGAAGAGACCTATAAGCTTGTTACATCTATCCGTGGCAACTCTCTTAAGGGTCTTATTTCCATCGAATCTCCTCTAGGTGCAGCCATCCGCGGCAAGCACGTTGGCGATAAAGTTATGGTAAAGGTAAATGATGATTATTTTTACGAAGTAGAAATAAAAATATAGATAATTCTTCTACAGACGAAGACGACAAAATAAAGAGATATTAATTCACATAAAAATGGCACCAGAACCTATCTGGTGCCATTCTCATTTTCTAATTTTTATCTAAGACCTTATCATAGTGATATGAAATTAATCCCAAAATTACTATAAATGCAGCTACGTATAAAATACTTACTACTTCGTTAAACATCTCGCCTACCCATGCGCCTCTTAATACCCTGTTTAAATGGTACAGAGGGTTAATAATTGGTGCAATTACCTGAATTGTCTTTGGCATCATCTCAAGTGGAAAAGTGTTGTCACCAAGCATAACAAGTGGATAGAAGGATAATATAATCACTGTTAAAGCCTGCTTTGTGTTTGTAGTGAGAGCAAAGACTGTAAAGCCTGCTACCACAGCTAATATAGACCCAAAAATAAATGCCACTATAAACTGTACCCAGTGAGTGGTGAGGGTAGCTCCAAAAACAAACTTTGCCAAAAGAATAATTTCTGTACCTGCCACTCCACAGATAATCATTGTCTTAACAAACATTGCCCTATAAATATCATGAAAATCAAATGGAGTCACCTTAAGACGCTTGTAAACGCCATCCTCTTTATCTGCTACCATCTGATATCCAACCATAAACATGGATACAATAAAGATTATGGTTGTGAAATATCCTGGAATATATGCGTTAAAATATTCTTCACTACCTTCTAAATTTCCAGAAAAAACTGAGGCAAAAATAGAAAACATTACTGCTGGGAAGAAAAAGGAAAATACCACCTGTAAGGGTTCTCTAAAAAATAGCAGAGACTCTAATTTTAAATATGCTTTCATTGTTTTATTCATTATCCTACCTCCTCACCAACTGCGTAGTAGAGATATGCATCATCCATAAACTTATTGTCTCCTACGCTCTTAATTAACGCCTCAGGTGTATTCTTCTGAATAATTTCACCCTTCTTCATGATAATAACCTCGTCGCAGTATTTCTGCACTTCGTCCATATAGTGTGAAGACAATACTACTGTCTTATTATCTGATTTAAATTTAAAGATGGCCTTCCATAGAGTTCTTCTAGCCTCTGGATCTAACCCAGTGGTAGGCTCATCCAAAAATAAGATATCTGGATTATTTATCATTGCTAACCCCAAAGCTGCTCTTTGCTTTAATCCGCCTGACAAATTCTTGAACTTTACGTTTCTATAATCCTGAAGATTTACTGTATCAAGCATCTCCTCCACATCAATTGGATTTTCATACAAATCGTGATAGAAATTAAACAGCTCAATTACCTTTGCATATTTGTTTACACATTGTTCCTGAAGCAGTACTCCTATCTTATTTTTTGCTACATACTCGTTTTCGTGAATGTCAGTATCCATCAAACGAATATTTCCAATTGTTGGTTTTCTGATACCTACCATCATTTCTAGCATTGTGGTTTTACCAGCACCATTAGCACCAACAATACCAACAATTTTTCCTGCTTCGATATTAAAATTTATATTATTTACAGCATTAAGATTGCCGTATCTTTTTGTCAAATTCGTAACCTCAATTGCATTCACGATACTCTACCTCCTTGTCCTCATCCTTTACTATTGCTCCACAAACCTTACAATCAAAAGATCTGACCATATCTTTGTTAATACCATTTAACGTTTTTCGATTTATCATAAACATTCTTCCAATAGTCATTGATATGTCTTCCACAATAGCCTCTGGCATATCACCGATTATCTTGCAGAAATCACTACTCATAAGACCGGCCATGATTTTTGCTTCTTCAGGTAAAATATTGGTTTTATTTCCCCAGAAGTCTCTGTCTACATTGCATTCCAAGCAGCCAGTCTCCTTTGGGAAAAAGGTAGGTCCAATAATCATGTCTGTTTCTGTTACAGCAAGCAAGCTCCAGGCGGTGTTATATTTTTCCATCAACTCATTGAAATCATATAGGTCTTTACAATCATTTTGGTCAAATGCGTAAAAGAAATGCTTTTTATTCTTTTGATGCTCCTGAATAAAGCCTTCTATATCTTCTACTGTCTTCACACCATCAGGCTGCTTTTTCAAAGCACCTTTATCTGACTTTATATATATTTCCTTTAAACCATATGCCTGTAATTCATCTATCAGATTTGTAAGTAGCAGTTCATTTCCTACAAGGACTACAGATGTACTACTAAGGTTTTCCATTATTTTTTTATAAACCTTATAGGTAGCAGTTGGTCCAAATGTATTGGCAAAATTTTCTCCGATACGATTTGCCTCTGTCATCACTACTTCCTTTACTTTAGCCTCTGGGGTAATTTCATCCACAAGCTCAAAATACTTATCCTGAGACATCAGCTTGCCAATTACTGCCTTTTCCTTGGCATTGCTTTCTCGAAGTAGCTCCTCCAACTCGATAATTTGGGATAATGAAAGCCTTTTTAGAAAATCAGACGTAACCTCTGATTTTAGGCCTAACATAAACTCATATTTATTTTCCTTGCAGTTTATAATGTTTATTCGATTATCCCTACATTCTATCGCGTAGGGTTCTTTCAAAAATAAGTAGCTCATAGTTTCCCTCCAATCAAGTAATAATACAAAGTTGTCTCTCCAAATTTTTTTAATCCTAATAATTTGTTAATCTTCGCTTCATAAAAACCGCCTAATGGAAGATTTCCTATATCCATGCTCTCCGCTACCAATGAAAGATTCTGTCCAATATGTCCTGCCTCCAAAAGAGTTAGTCGATATCCTAAAAGACCATATTTACATGTACTTCTTTCAAAAGCAGTTGATAGAAAAATGAATATGTTACAATCCATGTATTCAGCATAATCATATTTTGAAGCACATGTCGCATCCTTTAATTCCTTTTTATCAACATCGATTTCCATATCATACAATCTGTTTGTGTAACCACTGAATCTATACACATGGAAATCCTTTAAGCCTTCCACCCTTTGGGTGATAATATTTATTTCCACAGGGTATTTTGCGCCACCAGATGGATATGTTCTGTATGGAAAATTGAATTCATTTATACATGCTTTTCCAACGCTAAATAAAATGAATTTTGTAAACTCCTGGAAGGTCATTTTTTTATTAGGGTCAAATTTCCTAGTGGATCTTCTTTCTCTTAAAACCTTGTAAATATCCTTATCTTCTCCAGTATCTACATCCTCCAATTCAGGAAGCTGAATATATGTATATTTACTTAGGTCCAACGGATCCACCACCTGTTCTCCATTAGGAGATTGAAGAGAAACCGTTTTTTCATTGTGCATAGAAGCAATATGGTATTTCATGTAAATCTTGTCTGTCATATACCGATTTTTATTTCTATGCTCTATTTTCCATTGTGTATTCAT
Organism: Pseudobutyrivibrio sp.; assembly: GCA_017557715.1. GTDB lineage: Bacteria > Bacillota > Clostridia > Lachnospirales > Lachnospiraceae > Pseudobutyrivibrio. The sequence goes on along the minus strand of JAFYYE010000223.1, from coordinate 3,778 downwards.
ATGCTTCTCCTTCCCTGGCTATTTGTATTGCTATCTGTCGTTCCAAATCAGGGACAATCCCCAGACGGTTATTAAACATATGTACAAGTGATATAGCCAATGAATATAGCTTGGTATCATCATCTTTCCAGATGTCCTTTATTGCATCTACATATGGTTTTAAATCTCTCTCCCAATTCTTTATGATTTCTCCTTTTTCCCCCTGGACTATCAATCGATTAATTCTGGCCTTGGCATTTACTGTCTTTATAGCATTTACACTTCTTTCGTCTGCAAAATACTCGGTCCATAGCTTTCCGTAATAGTAGAAAAATGGGATTATATTAATGTCCATCTGATTTAAAAATACCATTATCAAATCTATGGATATTGATATTCTCTTGGACATGCTATCTTTCGTGGCATCTATTATTCGAGCTGCATAATCGCTTGTTACCATAAAAATGCTTTCGCAATATGGTATTGTGTTTTCACCACCATATCGCTCCAGCTCCCTCTCATAATCAACAGGGACAATGCTGTTGTTCTCAAACCATGGAAGTGTGGATACATCAAGAGGCTTACCATCAAATTTTTGATTCTTGTAGTACTCCTCCCGGCTTATGGTAATCTGTGCTTTATTCTCCTCCAAAAAGGTACTAATCCTTGATACCACCTGATTTTCCACATCCTTGATAGGCAGAAAACGAAGTCTGATATGTGGACCACCTTCCCAATATCTTATGAAGAACCATTTACTAATACTTCCACCATCTTTTAATTCCTTCATCAAGGGATATATACATTCACATATCAGTCTTTCCTGTAATAACCCATCATGGTAAAAGATATGATATGATTTCCAATTATCCATTTTCATTTCCTCCCAAGACATTTATTTCCAATTTGTGCTGTTCTATGTTTGCGTTACCAATTAGCATTCCATAGGTTATTCGCTCCATGGTATTGTCTGCACCTATTAGGTCCTCTATCTTGTCCTCCTGGATATTTTTTATTGGCCTGCAAAACATTCCATATTTTGTAACCAGAAGACATATAATCTGGGCGATTTCCCCTGAAAGCATGTATGCCACGTCAATTAATCTGTTTCCATACTTCTGCTTTATTTTTGTGATATTTACACATGTAAACATCACAAATGGTAAGGTTTCAACATTTAAAAACTCATGGGAATCGTGGATGATTCTAAACCACTCTTTTGATGAATCCTCTGCATCTGCCAGTAGCACCAGACCATCGTTGTCTATTTCGTAATATCCACGCTTATATTCTTCATTTTCCTGATTAATAAAAATCTCAGCTTTCACAAAATCATTTAAGTGATTCAGGTTAATGTATTCCATCAACCCCTTCTGTATCCACTTAAGCTTTTCACCTAAATCTTCCACAGCACCTATGCTCATCAAGCCTATGTGGCTGTGGGCTGATGTGCGATTTACAAGGATTTTCCCAATGGTTTCATCCTCTTTAATTACTGATTTTTTTGAAAGAGCTTTTCCGCTGATTCTATCTGGAACTAAGTTATCTTCATTTAGCTCCTTTAGTCCGATAAGCTCATTTCTATACTTCATCTTTTTGGTATAGCCTTTATAATCCGTTTCCCTTGTTACCTTTATTTCTTTGCTAGAAAGCGGACTATAATATTTTTCCCCTCTCTTTTTAACGATAAGGGTTCCATATACTATCAAATCCTGTTCCCTAAAGAATGAATCAAAGCTTTCTCCTACCGGATCTACAGCCTTGCTGTAATCCACCTCTACTTCGTAGCCAAGCTTATTTGCCAGCACTATTACATTTCCAATAATATGTCCTGCATCAAGTGCACAAAGTACATAGGAAAAATCCCCGTAAAACTTGCCTAATCTATAATCATCTGCTGCAATAACAATGCTGAAGCAATTTGAATCTTCATCCTTTCCCTTAAACAATTCATCATATGAATTATCCGAAGGGTTATATCGCTCTACACCATTTGCTCTGATGGAATATAACTCACAGGGATGCATTCCTCTGGCTGATGGAACTGGCCTGTGAAAACGGTATGGGGAATCAAATTCATATTTTGTAATCCCCTCTGTTCCTAACATCAAAATGTCCTGTGCTTTTTCCAATGAATACTCTTTATCATCAGCTTTTTCCAGCAAAGGAAACATTCTTTGATTAAAGAAATCCCCTGATGCTCTAAGGCGTCTTCTGTCGCATCCCTTAACAGGGGTTATAACAGGATTGATATAGGCATTACTGCTTCTGTCATTAGGTAGCTCATATCTTCCGTAAGACAATATATCTAACAAATAATCTACTCTATCTGCCATAGCTACCTCCTATGGGAATGGATGTGGAGCATCATTGATGTCCTCTTCCCTTATTGGCTCATCTCTCCAGCCTGCCAACACTGCTCCAGTCATAATTCTGTCTTTATTAAGTCTCTTAAACTGTTCTCCAAAATGCATTGTCTGCATTGATGGAACAATTACCTTTGCACAGTACAAACCCAAGCCTTCGATTAAATCATTGGTCTGGTCCACAATATAAATATGCTTGTGATACTCACTTACCTTATCCATTAGCTGTGTTAAAACCTTTGTTAGGGACTTCTCTGAGGACTGCTCTTTCCAGTCTGGATAAAGCTCATCGATAGTTTTGTATTCCTCGTCCTCAAACAGGTATTGAAGTCTTTCAAAGGCTTCATCAATGCTGTACATCAACACGTGGTCTTCCATCGTAGTGACCTTACTAAAATCCGAATTGATAAGCTTTGCTCTTTCTATATCATCTGGTAAGAACTGCTCATTGATAGGCATAGAGGTTATTACCTCCACCAAACCTGCCTCAATTGCTTTATATGGATTTGTGTGGGCACCGGCAGCTGAATAGCTTCTTACCTTTGCGTCCTTACTTGGATTTTCAATCATTACCCATACCGTAGGCACCTTGTTTTCTGTGGTAATATCAAAAACATGAAGCTTATAGCCATTTAATTTGACCAAATCGATGGTTCTTCGGATTTTCTCATCCTGGATACTGGTAAGATCAAGCTTTACTGGCTTGTACTTGTTGTACCAGGCAACCAAAAATGCATCTCTTTCGATTAACTCATATAAGCCATACAAAACAGCTTCCTGAAGTGAACCGCCCAGTGCAATTCCATTTGAGGTTTCATAGATAAATCTTTTTTCTTCTGTATTCTTTCCTATGTCGTAGTAGGCTACCTGCTCAGGAAGTAAAACATTCTTCTTTTCCTTCCAGTCATATATCCAAATCCAGTTGTATTTTTTGTCTGGATTATATTTTTCAAGTCCAAACTCCTCTATATCAGGTCTGGTATGAATAATTAAATCCTCAGGGTTTACGGCTTCTTCCTTGATTTCATTGTAGCTTGCATGAATTTTGCTTTTTTTCCTTCTTGGATACATTCCGGAATATCTCTCCAGCCCCTCCAATAACGCAGAAGTCTCTATGTTTTTCATACTAAAGCTTCTTCCAAAGGACCTTACCCTCTTGTTTGTGACTACATCATTAAACTCAGAGCATAAAATAGGTATATAGCAGCTGGCTGGAAATCTGAATATATACTGAAACAATCCTGAATCAACGTTTAAAAGAGCTGATTTAATTGCATCAGTATTGATTCTATCCTTCACCCTAAAGGAATCTGCTGTGGAGAAATCCTGATTTTCCAAATCAAATTTCCATTTATTGTCATCCACCATCTTTCCACAGCAAGGGCAATCCTCCATGCTCCTTACGTGAATTTTCTCTACGGATAAATCCTTAT
>JAFYYE010000222.1 GCA_017557715.1 Pseudobutyrivibrio sp. | reverse complement strand
CATTCACGCTTTATTTATGTGCAAAATTATATCTATCCTTTATTTTGTTTGTCAACAAGAATGTTTATAACACTTTTGTGTATATTTATACTGTGTTAAAAAGAAAATTTTGTGTTAATTTTTAAAGCAAATTATCCTCTCTTTTTTCATATCATTACATAGCATAAATCCCATATTACTTACATCGTATATACGAATTATCTCCTTGAGACTATCATACTTTGAATCAAACTCCTCGAGAATATTTTTACAATCCTTCAAAAGCTCCATGTTGAAAATCTTAGTCTTATCATTTTCAAAAATAGCATTATAAAGAATTCCTGACTCCACCAAATCCTGGAAGAAATGACTGCCATATGAAAGTTCAGGATTGTACCCTGCCTCAGAATTTGCTATCTCGCAGATGGCTTCAAATTCACTGATATCCGCAAAGGATGTTGGCACACCAAGCTCTGGTGAAGTGGTACCAATGCGCCCCGGCACCATAAGAAGCAGCTTCTTGCCAGAATCTCTCATCTTCCAGTTAATAGTGCCTATGGCATTTGCAATGGTGTATTTATCCTTGTAGTCCATGTTGTAGTAATTTACAGGGTCTACATATACAATCATATCCAACTTTTCCGAACGGGACAGTCCCATTGCCGACTTCTCGCATTCGAACAATATCTTTTCAGCTCCAATCTCATCAGGCATTTCAAAGTCTCCCGAATCCTCGAAAACCTGTAGTGGTCTGCACTGCAGAATGTTTATTACATAGTCTCCATCCTCGGAAAAATTAATGGTAAACTCAGTATCCACAGGGTAGTCGTATTCCTTCTGAATTGTCCCCAAAATATCCTTCATCTGAGCCATAATTTCTGCTCTTTCCACAATACCCTGACAGGAAATAAACTGTATATCGCGGTTATGTCCCTGCTCCCTGAACAGTCTCTCCACATCAAAGTCATGCTCCAGCAAAAGTCGCTGAAGATAATATGGCATAAATGGCTTTATAACATCCAGCTCCACCTGCTGCAATTTACCTTCACCTCTGTTTATCAGTTCCAGCTTCTTCTGTGAATATTTATGCTTCTCCCCACAGTCTCTTGCAGTGGTAGCCTTTGGATTATCCAAACTTACAAGTCTTGGATAGGAGCCTTCCGTTCTATCTACTGCAGATGTTCCAAGTCCCATTACAAGACGCAGCATACCTGCCTCAGGATCAAGGCTTTCCATAAATCTGTATGGACTGTAGGAATAGCCAACACCTGCTGCGCAAGGCATATAATATTCCCCATAATAAGAGCCTGAAACTCTCTGAATCAAAAGTGCCATCTGCTCATCACGAGCCTGCAAGCCTCTTCGATTTCTGTAATCCAAAGCAGATTTACTCATGGTGCTGGCATAGACTGTTCTGATGGCATCCTCCAGCTCATTTAACCTTTGGTCCATATCACCTGCATTTGGACAAAAGACAGATTCGTATTTTCCAGCAAAGGCATTTCCAAAGCCATCCTCAAGAATAGAGCTGGATCTGACTATGATAGGATCTTGACCATAATACTCCAATAACTTAACTAATTCTTCCTCCATATCTCTAGAGAATTTTCCATCTAACAATCTCTGGGCAAATTCATCGGCCAGTGTAAAATATTCTTCTGGCTTTCTCTGACGCACTCTGATATCCCAAAAATGATTTTCCACAATAAAGGTATAGAACACATCAGAGCCTACATAAAAAGAATCATGGGGCTCGAACTTTTCAAATATATCAGGCCTGTTATTTTCTATTATCTTTCTTGCCAGAAGCATTCCACAGGCTTTACCACCAATCATTCCTGTGCCTATCATCCTCTTTTTTACATGAAGATAATCCTCTGGTTTGAAATTCTCCTTAATCATGATACGCATACGTTCATCTCTGGTCATCATGATATTACACATCCTGCTGCACTGTTCGGTCACATCCATGCCGTTATCATGCATGGCAGAAGTCATATCAAAGAATCTGTCCCAGCTATCCTTGTTATCCCTGTCTGAACTGGTGGCTTCCTTTTCCAACAACTGATAAAAATGGCTTGCCCTTACACCATCCAGCATAGGCTTAAAGGCACCGGTAGATGGCTCATATACATGGGGCAAAAACATAGTCTCCGAGTATCTGTTCCACACCTTATCTGGTCTTACAAATACATTATTCTTGTCAGAATATACATCTAAAAACAGCTGGGTCGTATCACGAATTTTAGCAATAGCTTTAAAAGAATGTTTTCCTCGAATCAGCGGAAAGAATGCCACTGTATCCAGCTGGAAAAGATATGGGCAGGTTACCTGGAAGAAATTACCCATCATAAGATCTGTGGCCCACGCAGTCTGCAACTCAGAAAGGCAGTCGAATACATAGAAGGCGTCGAAGCCTTCCTTTTCAATTATCTCATGTATATCCACAGTAAAGGTTTCAAAACGATGTGAAAGCACCACATTTACAATCTTCAAACCTTCCTGTGGTTCAAACAGCGGTTCATGGCTTGCAAACCTGATATAAATCAGATTTCTTCCATCCTTTATGGCTTGCTGCACATACGGCCCTGCAAACAGCTTGAAATCCTCCAGCTTATCCACACGCCAAACCACGTTATCCCCTAGTCGAATATTATCAAACTGTTCATCCATCTGTGGAATTCCGGAACAAACTCTATCAAACGCTGCCATAAAAACCTCCCCCCAAATCTATCCTAAAATCCCCATATATTAACCAGCACACCAATAGCGATACCTATGACAGTATCTAAAAATCTATTGCAGGCAAATAAATAAGGGTTTGAATCCCCAATATGATTCACAACAATACTCAAAAACACTACACATGAAAAATATGAAGCCTGCTTTTTCTTAATAAATACTGATGTGTAAATAACAAGCACAATCATCCCTGAAATCAAGACCGATCCCACATAATCATAGCTAATTACCTTAGGCAAAAAAAGTTGCTTGATAACTATATAAAGGAACCCATAGAAAGTTCCTATGAATGTTCCAATCATCCTCTGCTTGGCATTTTTAATTGTGCTTTCCCTGGTGGCCTGCATGCACCAAAGAGCAGAAAGCTGTGAATAAAACACAATTCCTGCTCCATTTCTAAAATAATCCACCAAAAAACATAATAAAACTGCAATGGCAGATTTAATTATTCTCATCCCGATTCTCGGAAATTCTACATGTAATTCTTTAAGTCTCTTCAATACTTCTAGTCCACCAATCCATTTTGAAATCTTGATAAATGTTCGAAAGGTAAAATCTGTCGTCCTCTGAATAGACCACATCCATCATTTATTAGGCTGTTATTCACTGCTGTAAACATATTTACATCCAGCTTTGATAAATCAATATCTTCTAGGGAAATAACTCTCTCGTATGCTTCATCAAAATATTTGCATTCGCCCTTTGGAATCTCTAATCTCCTGGTCTTCTGCTGCTCCTGAGACTCCACATATCTCAGATGATTAGACACTCCTATTTCAGCGCAGTCATCCATGGATTTTGTTCTAAGCTGAACTTCAACATGACACCTTGCCATATCATCAAACAGAGTTAAATGCAAAGAACTGTAACCTGCACTGGTTGGCTTATAGACGTAGTCTCTGTAGGTGGTCCAAAGGCTCATATCCAACAGCTCTGAGCATTCCCTACCTGTGGTATTTGCCTTAACAATTGTAAATCCCTGCCCCTCCAAAAATGATGGCAATTTATTTGCAATTTCATATAAGAGTTTTATTTCTTCCTCTTCTCTGTCCTGCCCTTCCTTCAAATGGCACTTTGGCAAAGAGATAACTATTCTATATGCGATTATATCTCTGAAGCAGCTAAGCTTCTCCTTTATCTCCTGAAGGGCTGGGAAGTGATGATACATCTGATAATAATCATAAATAAAATCTACAATGTACCTGTTAAACTTCTCCTCTGCTCTGATGATAGATTTAATTCTACCCTTAAAAGTGAATGCCAGATATGGATACTCCACCACCATGTACTTGTAAAATTCACGAATTCTCTGGGACTGTGATGTCAAAAATTCATTGTGCTCTAAAAGCTCATAAATAGTCTCCAGAAAAGAACAGTGCACCAAATCAATCTGATTATGTGTTTCTAAGGCATTTTCCTCCAAATCATCTATATATTTTTGCAGTATCCTGAAAATCGTCTCTCCATCATATAAGTAATCGTTTAGTTTAATCAT
>JAFYYE010000221.1 GCA_017557715.1 Pseudobutyrivibrio sp. | reverse complement strand
CACCATACTTCTGGTTGATGATATTGGCAGCGTGCTCCATAATCTTTTTCTTGTATGCAAACTTCTTCTCATCGTGGTCACGAATGATGTAAGAAAGATGAGCTCCCGCTACATCACCTGACATATCTGTAAGATGGAAAAATCCCTGATAGCCCTCTGTCTGTGATGGCACCTCTGTAGGTGGAAGAAGTGCATTGAATTCCATAGCAACAAGTGCTGCGTTTACCATGATATCCTTCGCATCACCTGGGTGAATGTTAACACCGTTGAACTTAACCTCTGCACCTGCTGCATTGAAGTTTTCATATTCAACGGCATTTTCCTCGCCACCGTCTACCGTATATGCGAAGTCAGCTCCGAAGCCTTCAACATCAAAATGATCTGCACCAGCGCCAATCTCCTCGTCTGGAGTGAAGGCAATGCAAACCTTTCCGTGTGGCTCGTTGCCTGAAAGTAATTCCTCAACAAAAGTCATAATCTCGGCAATACCTGACTTGTCGTCAGCGCCAAGAAGTGTTGTTCCATCTGTGTGGATAAGTGTACGTCCTTTTAATGTCTTAAGATGTGGGAAATCAGAAACCTTGATAACACGGCCTGACGTGCCAAGTACAACATCTTCTCCGTTATAATTTTCTACAACAACTGGATTAACATTTTCACCTGTGAAATCTGGCGCTGTGTCCATGTGAGCAATGAAACCAACAGCCTTTTTATCCTCGTAGCCTGGTGTAGCTGGGATTGTGCCGTAAACATAGCACTTGTCATCAACGTGTGCATCTACAACGCCAAGTCCTTTAAGCTCTTCTACCAAAATCTTTGCCAAGTCAAACTGGCGAGCTGTAGAAGGCACTGTAGTGCTGTCTTCATCACTTGTTGTGTGTATTTTTACATAGTTTAATAATCTTTCGTAAGCTTTCATAAATTCTCCTTTAAATAAGGCCCATTGTCCTCAAAATATATAACCAAGCCGTCAACGTAAATGCAGACAGAATGGTGGTCAGCATGACAATTCCTGCTGAAACGGTTCCATTATACCCCATACTTTTAGCCATTACAAATGAAGAGACGGTAGTAGGTGAACCTGTCATAATTAAAACTGCGACTAGCTTATCATGGCTGTAGCCAAGGGCGATTGCCACTGGAAGCCAAATCGCGCAAAAACCTACAAGCTTAAAGAATGTGGCCACAACTGTAGGTCTGTATTTTTTAAGAGCTTCGCCAAACTGGAAGCTGGCGCCCAGAGCCATTAGTCCAAGAGGTGTAGCAAGATTGCTAACGTATTCTAATGTCTTTGGAAGTAAAATTGGCACTGGAATCAAGGAACGAATAATTCCAAGTGCAATACCTATAATAATAGGATTCTTGAGAACTCCTATAAATGTCTTTTTCAAAAGAGCAGGTGTAATCTTGCCCTCGTTAGTTCCGGTAGTAAGAATAATAACTGCTGCAACATTATAAAGTGGCACTGCGCCGATAATCATAAGAGGTGTCATCCCCGCACTGCCGTAAAGATTCTCTGCTATTCCTACACCCAGAAGCGCTGCACTGCTTCGATAAGTTCCCTGAATAAACTCTGTTCTGGTGAGCTTATCATGAGCAAGAAATGAAAACGCCCAACCTATCAGAATAGAAATAAAAGTCGCTACAAAACAAAAAACAATAAAGCCTGTGTCCCATAGCTCTTCTACATCTGAGGTCGCCAATTCCTTATAAACCAGAACCGGTAATCCGATTTTAAATACGAATGAATTAAGCCCCTTTGTAAGACTTTCATTGAAGATATTTACTCGCTTAAAGAAATATCCCAAAACCATCAAAAGAAAAATAGGTACAGTAGCATTCAAACAAAAAATAAGATTCTCTAACATTTTGGTCGCTCCTTTGTTGATTTAAAAATTCTCATAAAGAAGGAGCCACTCATTCTGTGGCCCCCCTCCTTAATGTGCTTATTGATTTATCATGAACTCAAGTAATTTCTTTGCATCATCTGGCTCGTATGCGATGAGCTCCAACTCTGGAATGCTCTCCTCAGCCTTGAAAATGTTTGAAAGTGAAACGAACTGAGAAAGCTTAGACTTAAGATTTAATCTGTCGCCCTCACCTGTCACAAGCTCGATTTTACCTGCACAGCTATCAATTACTTTAAAAAATGCTTCTGTATCTTTGATATTTGTAAGTTTCATATGTACCTCCTTCATAGGAAAACAATATAATCATCTTATGTTCCCCATGATACTATATAAAAATATAGATTCTGTGAAATATCGCGGATTAAACGTTGAATCTGAAAGTAATTACATCGCCGTCAGCAACAACATATTCCTTGCCTTCCATTCTAACAAGGCCCTTTTCCTTAGCGGCTGTCATTGAGCCATTTGCCATAAGGTCATCGTAGCTAACAACCTCAGCCTTGATGAATCCACGCTCGAAATCAGTGTGAATCTTTCCAGCAGCCTGTGGAGCCTTTGTTCCCTTCTTGATTGTCCATGCACGAGTCTCATCCTCACCTGATGTAAGGTAAGAGATAAGTCCAAGTAATCTATAAGAAGCTGTGATAAGCTTATCAAGACCTGACTCTGTAAGTCCCATAGCCTCAAGGAACTCCTGCTTCTCCTCTTCTGACTCAAGCTCTGAAATCTCCTGCTCAATCTGAGCTGAGATAACGAATACCTCAGAGCCTTCCTTTGATGCATAATCACGAACTGCCTGTACGTTTTTATTGTTGGCGCCGTCATCTGCAAGATCTTCATCCTCAACATTTGCAGCGTAGATAACTGGCTTTGCTGTAAGAAGGTTGTACTCCTTGAAGTATCCTTCCTCATCCTCATCGTTAAGCTGGAAAGTCTTAGCCATGTTGCCAGCTTCCATGTGCTCAATGAGACGCTTCTGCATAGCAGCTTCCTTCTGAAGAGTCTTATCCATACGAGCGCTTCTCTCTGTCTTAGAGTAACGACGCTCCATAACTTCCATATCTGAGAAAAGAAGTTCAAGGTTGATTGTCTCGATATCACGAAGTGAATCGATGCTGCCATCAACGTGAACTACGTTTGCATCCTCAAAACAACGAACAACGTGAACAATAGCGTCTACCTCACGGATGTTTGCAAGGAACTGGTTTCCAAGTCCTTCACCCTTTGAAGCACCCTTTACAAGACCAGCGATATCAACGAACTCGATTGTAGCTGGAACTGTCTTTTTAGAGTTGTACATCTTTGTAAGCTCATCAAGACGCTTATCAGGAACTGAAACTACGCCTACGTTTGGGTCGATTGTAGCAAATGGATAGTTTGCTGCAAGTGCTCCTGCCTTTGTAAGTGAATTGAAGAGTGTACTCTTACCAACATTTGGGAGGCCCACAATGCCTAATTTCATAATAAATTCATCTCCTTCATTTTTCCTTTATTTTACTGGCTTTCCGCGATTCATGGTTTTGACCGAGTACCACATCGAGTACCACGGAGATGAATTTCGCATCAAGTTTTATACCACTTTTAAAGCGTCAGCCACTAAGTCAATTT
>JAFYYE010000220.1 GCA_017557715.1 Pseudobutyrivibrio sp. | reverse complement strand
GATGTGGTGGCACCTGTTGGAGCTGTCTATCAGGCAGGCACTCTTTCTGGAAATCCTATTGCTGTCACAGCTGGTATTGAAAGTCTTAAGGCATTAAAGGCTGACAAGGATATTTATAATAGAATAGACTCATATGCTTCAAAGATAGAGGAAGCCTACAGGAAAAAGGGAATCACTGTAAATCGAGTGGGCTCTTTGCTCTCACCATTTTTTACAGAAGGCACAGTGGAAAGCTATGCTGATGTGCTTAAATGTGATACAGACAGATTTGCAGAGTACTTTAGAGGAATGATTTCAGAGGGAATCTATGTAGCACCAAGTCAGTTTGAGGCAATGTTTATTTCTGATGCACACACGCAGGCAGATTTGGAAAAAACAATATCAGCAATTGACAAAGTATTATAAACCAAATACAATACACCTAGTTATTTGATAGGAGAATAAGCAGATGAGATTATCCCATCTGCTTATTTGAAATGTAAAGAGGTATTTATGTTAAATCAGTTTTCGAGAACACAGTTGCTCCTTGGCGAAGAAGCCATGGATCAGTTAAAGGATAAGAGAGTGGCCATCTTTGGAATAGGCGGAGTAGGCGGATATGTTTGTGAAGCTTTAGTTCGTACCGGTGTTGGTCATTTCGATTTGATAGATGATGATAAGGTATGTCTGACAAATCTCAATCGTCAGATTATCGCTACCCGTTCCACTGTAGGAAAGCACAAGGTGGATGTGATGAAGGAGCGTATGCTTGATATCAATCCAAAGGCTGATATCACTGTTCACAAGTGCTTCTTCCTTCCAGAAAATGCAGATGATTTTGATTTTAAATCATATGATTATGTAGTAGATGCGGTAGACACTGTTACTGCAAAGATAGAAATAATAATGAGATGTAAGGCCGAGGATGTACCTGTAATCAGCTGTATGGGTGCAGGCAACAAGCTTGATCCTAGTCGTTTTAAGGTGGCAGATATTTACAAGACCACCATGTGTCCTCTTGCAAAGGTTATGAGACGTGAAATGAAAAAACGTGGGGTTAAAAGTCTTAAGGTTGTATTTTCAGACGAAAAGCCAGTACGTCCAATCGAAGATATGGCCATCAGCTGCAGGACAAATTGTATCTGTCCTCCAGGTGCAGAGCACAAATGCACTGAGCGAAGAGATATTCCAGGCTCTATAGCATTCACACCTGCAGTGGCAGGCCTTGTTCTCGCCAGCGAGGTTATCAAGGATTTATCAAATGGATTTGGTGGAAGAGTATAAATAGGAACCAGTTAAAGTAGGTGTTTTGTTGGAGAGCAGTCGGGAGGTTCTTATGGCATATTTTCCTATGTTTGTGGATATTAATGACGCTGATTGCCTTATTGTAGGTGGCGGCAAGGTGGCACTTAGAAAGGTGCAGGTGCTTTTAGATTTTGGAGCAAATGTATTTCTTGTGGCAAAGGAAATATCAGATGATATTTTAGAAATAGCCAAAGACAACAAGTGCCTTAGAATAGAAAACAGAGCCTTTGTCTTTTCTGATTTGGATGAAAAGGCTGTTGTTGTAGTTGCCACAAATGACAATGATTTGAATTCAGAAATTTCCATTGCATGTAAAAAGAGAGCAATCCCTGTGAATGTGGTGGATGATAAAGAAAAATGCTCCTTTATTTTTCCAGCCTATGTGAAGGAGCAAAATATAGTAGGTGCTGTATCAAGTGCAGGAAACAGTCCTGTTATAGCCCAGGTCTTAAAGAAAAAGCTTTCAGAAATCATCACAAAGGACATGGGTGATTTAAATGAAAAACTAGGGGACATGAGACAGGAGCTTATTTTGAAATATCCAGATGAAGCTAAGCGCAAAGAGACAGTCCTAAAAATGATAGAGAATATATTATGAGGTTTTGACCATTGAGGTCAAAGCCTCATTTTTATTTGTAATGAAAAATTAAATCCTGTTTAATAATTAAACCTGTTAACTAATAAAATTTTGCTATAAATAGTATTTATAGCCCGCTATAAGTTTCTTTAGGAACTAGATATATTGAATAGAGATAAGGTTTTTGCTATTATCCTACTAACCTAGTAGGCGAATACAAAAAAGGGGCAATTATTATGGGAAATGTATTGTTATCTCCACAGGAGGAGAGAATTGAGAAGAATAAGGGAAGCGTTGCTCTTTCTGGCAGAGCTCAGAAGATTTTTAACAGCTTTCAGAATTCAAAATCTGTTGTAGATGTTCAAAGGGCGAAGTATTTTACAGAATCCTTTAAAAAGACAGAAGGTCAGGCCCTTTCACTTAGATGGGCAAAGGCTCTTTATAATATTGCGGAAAATATTGAGGTTGATATAGATGATTATCAGCTTATTGCAGGTCGTGGTGGCAAGCAGGGAAAATATGGAATCATCTATCCTGAATTGGATGGCTGCTTTTTAAGACAGTTTGTTCATCAGGCCAGCAGCCGTGTAGAGTCACCATTTGAAATTG
>JAFYYE010000219.1 GCA_017557715.1 Pseudobutyrivibrio sp. | reverse complement strand
TGATATCGAATCTATATTTAAATCTTCAGCATTAAGTTCTACATTTAATTGATATTCATCAATTTCGTCTTCATTCCAATACGCTCTAACAGGGAAATCTATAAGCTTTGCACTTGGTTCTTCAGCTTTTACCCTATCAACATCTGATTGCATTAATGTATCATATATTGAATCTAGCTCAATCTTTGCTTCAGCAAAATGTAGTCTTCTCTCCTTACAAAGATTAAAGCAGGCAATGGTGTTAGCTGAAAGAATAATAAATAATGAGATAAAGATCATAGTAATAATAGTATTCTTCAGCTTTGGAACCTTTACCTTGTATTCCTGTGCCATCTTATCAGCCGCTTCCATGGCAGCAAATGCCATGGCAAAAATCACCCCAAAAGTAACTGCCGCTGCTTCTTCACTATCTAGCAGTTTCGTTTCAGCACGAATCGCTTTAATATAATCTGTGCTATCAAACTCATTAAAGGCACCTTTTTGAAGACTTTTGAATTCAGGATACCCCTGAATAACTTTAATTGCTATTAAAGAAAAAATACCAATAAATGCGCCCCCAAACATTACAACAGAATCCAATGTTAATATATAATCTGGAAGTTGCTTAGGCGAAATATTCAACAAGAGTGAATTTGGAATTAGCAATATGCAACTAAACACGGCTGATGCCAACATTGCGACAAATCCGCCTAGCATTAACTTTGGATATATGGAAAACTTCATTAATAATTTGGTTTCTTTAGAATCCAACATAACTACTCACCTTTTATCTTCTAAATGAATATTCCAGCGCTTACAGCTATTTTGTAATTCCTTATATAAATATCTAGCATATTGATATTTATCTTCTTTTGTAATTTCAATAGCAAAATCTAACTTTCCATAGGTTTCTTCAGCATTCCAAATTACTTCTTCTGGAGTTGTATTACCTAGTTCTGTATCCGCACTAATTATAAAAATATTTTTATAACCTAGCTCATACAATAGGTCACAATAGATTTTCTTATCAACTTCAGAGCATGGTTCATGTAAAAATATCAACACTCTATTAGATCTTTTGAAAAGACGGCGCTTACCATCAATATAATTTACATTAGCATTTACAATCCACTTGAAGAAAGCTTGTGCCAATGAGTAATCCTCCACTCGTCCCATGACAATTGGATGAACAAGTTTAAATCTTGTATCTCCTTCAACATATTGGCTACATTCATTTCCTAATGCAGCTATTTTTTGAGTTTCTGCATGGAGTAATATGGATGATTTCTCCATATGAACTTTTTTCGTTTTATAATTATAGATTTTGATGTCTGCGTCTTGGTCAAATAAACTCATTTCATAATTCCTTTCTTTATTAACTAAATATATCTCGCCGTCTTTTATGACAACGAGATATACTCAACTGCTCTTATTTGATTCTATTATAATTGATTTAAAATATTACAATCCATACATTATTGATTACTTTCTTGAGTTTTTGTCAACGCTTTCAATATTTCATCTCTAACTTCTTTATAATTTTGATAGAATACATACATTGTTATCCGTCTGCCTCTCATTCTAAGCTGTAAGCCTCTTCCTGCAATAGGATCAATTTTTTTTATTTCAGAAGCATCAATTTTTAATGTTCTATTGAAGATATTTGTATAGATAATTTTATTCTCCGACACCGACACTTTAAAAAATAAGCAAAGCAAAACAAAATAGATAAAGAATAGTCCTAGCAAGATATTTATAATGAGAAATAGCCAAACATCACCTTCTTCTATTTCTATTTTCCCCCATAATGGTAGCGTCATTTCAAGAATGAAAATCATTCCAAATAAAAATGTAAAAAAATACTGTATTTTTCCTCTGGCGTAACAAGTTTTGGATTCCATTTTTGCTCCTTTTAATGTTCATTTATTTCTGGCAAATGCCTATATTTAGAACCTAGAAATGTGTCATAGTATTCTATTTCCACTTCATCACCAGCGAAAAGATTATCATATGTAATATCTAAAACGTTGTATTCATCAGTATTTCCATCTTTATAGCGAACATTAACATAATAGGAATAGCCTCCTCGACGGTGATGTATTTCGGAGGTATCTATAATCTGCGCTTTTTCTATATGGCATTCAGGTTTGTATAATAGCGATACAGCATATATAACATGCCCACTCATGAGGAATATTAGAAAAAGAATGACCAGCTGTCTAATTAAATTAACTTTAAACGGAATGCAATTATGTCCACAGAAAATATTTTTCATTAATACTACAAGAAACCAAATTCCCAAACTATAAATTATAATTGCATTATTCATATTTCCCATCTGATAAATATGGAATTTATCATAAGCTGTACTTGCTCTCATGTATAAAAACAGCGCGCCTATTACAGGTGTAACAATAAAATATCTTAGGAATTTTTGCAGCTTAGACTTCCTTTTTGAATCATTCTTATCCTCACTAAGCCATGCTGCAAGTATCGAATCTTGCCAGAAAATTAGTCTTACAATTAACCATGTATAAATAACAATTGTCATCCAGAATAAAACATGAAGGTAATCCTCAACGATAAACTGAATACAGAAAATATATGAAAGCAATATTACCTCGAGAGCAATTCTAGAAATAGCTACATATCTGCGCACCAGTTTAGATGGCTTTTTAAGTCCGTATTTTTCAATGTAATCTTCTTCAGGATTATCTGTTTTATCTACCTTCGTAGAATTAGTATTTCTAACTTCTTTACAATAATTCTTTAGATAACCCAACAACTCATTATAATTATTCGTAAGATCTTCTATACCAAAGGAGACCTCATTGTCACCGTATTTTAATTCTATCGAAGTTTCCTTGTTTTTTTCCTTATTATCTTTCTTGATAAAATAACTATCAATTACATGTGAATCTCCTGATATGGTTTTATTAAAAAGGCTGCGAATGGTAATGATTCTGCCTTCTATCATCACGCAATCATATATAGAACCAATTGCGCCACATGATATTAATAGAACAACACCTAAAATAAATAATGTATACAGCAGCCTCCATATATTGTCAGTAATACAATAAAGTCTACCGGTAGATTGTTCACTAACCATAATAAATGCAAAAACAATCCATGCAATCACCGACAAACCTACCATTTGTATTCGATATGAAAGTTTATATTTTATCCTTATTTTTTCTTCTTCCATAAATTCTTATCTTGCCTATTCATTAGTTCTTAATAGCATGTTCTGCTAATCTTTTTTCATCCCAAGGAGATGAAATAGCTGCATTCCCCCCCCTATAACACAAGCACGCGTGACCTCTACTATAACATCTTCATCATCAAGATTCTTTCCATCCAAAACAATAGCTTTTTTCATCTCATCAGATGATAAATAATCTTTACCATCATAAACAAAAAATATACATCGAGCTTCTTCATCCATTTCTGAGCCAATAATATGTTTTGAATTATCATAAGAAAATTCAGCTAAATTAAACTCATATCCTTCAGAATAGTCTTTCTCAATTATATCGATAAGACTTTTCAAATTAATATATAAAGGCTCTCTTTTGCTTCTATTAAATAATCCCAACATCTTATGCCCCCAGTTTTGCTCTTACCACAACGTATACTGCTAAAAACGCAATTACAAATATCCAAAACAACGGACCATTCATAACGACTCTTGTCCCCTTATACATTGAGTAAGATATTTTTCCTACCTTATGAAGTTTACCTTTGCCTGACAAGAGAAGTGGAACCCGATAG
>JAFYYE010000024.1 GCA_017557715.1 Pseudobutyrivibrio sp. | reverse complement strand
CATAATTCAAATACAGACAGGCCAGAGGAAATAAATGGAATCATAGCAGATTTCATGAAGGAATTAGAAGGTAATAAGTAAATGAAAAACAATGATAAGACAAATGTAATGCGAGTCCTGGACTCAAAGAAAATAAAGTATGAAAGCCACACTTATGAGGCAGATCCAACACTTACAGGTGAACAAATCGCGGGAATCCTAGGTGAGGACACAGAGAAGGTTTTCAAAACACTTGTAACTCAAGGTAAGACTGGCATTTACTATGTTTTTGTAGTTCCAGTAGAGGCAGAGCTTGATTTGAAGAAAGCTGCAAAAGCCTCCGGAGAGAAATCAATCAGCATGATTAAGCAGAAGGACTTACTTGGCCTCACAGGCTATGTGCATGGTGGATGTTCACCAATTGGAATGAAAAAGCAGTTTGCTACATTTATACATGAAACAGCGGAAAGTTATGAAAAGGTATTTGTCAGCGCAGGAAAAGTGGGAGCACAAATCGAATTGGCCCCAGCTGACCTAATAAAAATAGCAAACATAAAAGTAGCAGATATCATATAAAACTGGTGTGATACATCTGTGACATATCATTTTATATACTTATCTCATCAAATGAACAAAGGGTTTGATTGAGGAGGAAAGAGATATGATAGTAGTATTAGTCGCAGCAGTTATTTTATTTGGTATTGAAATCATTTCATTAGTAAATCTTAGGGAAGAAGCAAAGGAAATAGATCTTTGGTATGTTGAGAATCCAATAGGTGACGCTTATAGATATAAATTTGTAGATTCAGATTATGAGAGAGTTCATCGTGAGCTTCTTAAATTTGCTGATGAATTGCATATGCAATATAACTAGGGAAAAGGTCTGACAAGAGCTTCTGAGTATTCAGGAGCTCTTTTATTTTTATGGACAAAATGATATATTTATCCTTAAATTATAAAAAATAAAAAAAACTATTGACCTTCCATCTTGTGGAAGGTTTATATTCTAAGCAAAGATAAGGCCAAATCTTTTGAACAACAACTTTAGTGGGGGCGTTTAATGAAAATCAACCAGGTAGAAGAGCTAGTGGGAATAACAAAAAAGAATATTCGTTTTTATGAGGATCAGGGACTGATTACTCCAAACAGAAATCTAGAAAATGGATATCGAGATTATTCGCTAGAAGACGTAAAGGTGCTCAATCAGATTAAATTGCTTAGAAGACTTGAGGTACCAATCGAAGAAATCCGAAGACTCCAGGCCGGGGAAATCTCATTGGATGTTTGCTTGCAGCAGCAGATAAAAGAATTCTCAAAAAGACAAAAGGATATGGATATTCTTTCACAGCTTTGTCAGGAAATCATTGATTCAAGCGATGAGCTGGAGAACATGGATGTAGAAAAATATCTGGATGATATGAAACGCCTTGAGAAGGGAGGCGTAAGCTTTATGGATATCAATACGATTGATGTAAAGAAAGCAAAGCGAGGCCCAAAGATTGCTGCAATAGTATTCATATTAATTATGATAGCGTTTATTGCATTAATGGTGATTGGAAAGATGTCTGACCCAGAGACCCCGATGTTTTTCATAATTATTATGATTGCAATATTCGCAGCAGCAATAATTGGAGTTTGTTTGGCATTATCACAAAGATTAAAAGAAATTGATGGAGGAGAACAAAATGAAGCTAATAAGTATTGAAAACATTCCAGGACAGGAATACGAAGTATTAGGATTGGTAAAGGGTACAATCGTGCAGTCAAAGAATATCGGAAGAGATTTTATGGCTGGTATGAAGACTATTGTAGGTGGTGAGCTCGCAGGATATACAGAGATGCTTACAGAGGCAAGACAGATTGCAACTAAGCGAATGGTGGATGAGGCAGAGCAGCTTGGCGCTGATGCAATAATTGGTATCCGTTATTCAGGCTCAAGCGTAATGCAGGGAGCAGCTGAAGTTCTCGCCTACGGCACAGCAGTAAAATTTTTATAAAAATTGAAGCTTAATAGAGTATACTGTAATTAATACATCGTTTCTAAAGAAGGGAGAATTATATGGATACGCTATTAAGCTTTATTACCGCAGTATGTGGTAAGATTCAGGTTATTTCAGATTTATTTTGGGATTTTCCTACGAATTTTGAGTGGTATGCAAATATCCCAGTTCTTGGAAATTTCTCATTGGCTATTATTTTGCTGATTGGCTCAGGAATTTATTTTTCAATCAGACTTAGGTTTATTCAGGTGCGCAAATTTAAGCGCGGAATCGAAGTTTTAAAACACAGTAAGGCGAAGACAGGTATTTCGCCACTTGCTTCATTTTTCCTATCCACAGCAATGCGCGTAGGCCCAGGAAATATTCTTGGAGTTACAGGTGCTGTTTCTGTAGGTGGCCCAGGTGCATTGCTCTGGATGTGGATTTCTGCATTCTT
>JAFYYE010000023.1 GCA_017557715.1 Pseudobutyrivibrio sp. | reverse complement strand
CTAGCATTAATACATAGGCTACATAAAAAGGAATATATAAGCCCTTGAATCTGCGAAGATAATATTTTTTCAAGCTTAGGGTATCCTCTGAATTATACATAAGTGCAAATCCAGAGATTAAAAATAAAAGTAAGCTGGCAGGGCGGGACATAATGCTAAAAAACGTAAATGCGTTAGAAGTATATCTTCCAGTGCCTCCTGCAGAAATAAAGCTATCAGTAAAGTGATAGCAAAATATAGAAATTATACCTAAAACTCTTAGAATATCTAATCCAATAATTCTTTTTTTCATTTATCGCTCCCATTAAATTAGTAATAACAAAACAATTATATCATTATATAGTAAATAATGTTTCAAAGACACGACACAAATTATATGCTAAAATGCTATTAGGTCATACTGTGACCTATGAATTAACCTATATGGAGGGTATAAAAGTATGGATTACAATTTAAGATATAATGAGTGGCTTGAGAAGCTTGCTGATTCAGATCCTTTAAAGGCAGAGCTTCAGGCTATCGCTGGTGATGAAAAGGAAAAAGAAGATCGCTTCTATCAGGATCTTTCATTTGGTACAGCCGGTCTTCGTGGCAAGGTTGGCGCAGGCACTAACCGTATGAATTTCTTTACTGTTGGTAAGGCTACACAGGGTGTTGCTGACTTTATCGTATCTAAGGGTAAAGAAGCTTGCGAAAAGGGTGTTGTTATTGCACACGACCCACGTCACTTCTCTAAGGAGTTCTCACAGCTTGCGGCAGGAATTTTTGCAGCAAATGGTATTAAGACATATGTGTTCCCAGACCTTCGTCCTACACCAGAGCTTGCATTTATGATTAGACGCCTTGGTACAGTTTCAGGTATCAATATCACAGCATCTCACAACCCTAGAGAATACAACGGTTACAAGGCATACTGGGATGACGGATGTCAGGTTTCATCTGAGATTGCTGATGGCATGACAGAGTGTATTAACGCTGTAGATATGTGGAATGGCGTTAAGAAGTCAGATTTCGAGCAGGGTGTTAAGGAAGGCAAAATCATCGTTCTTGGCGAAGAGTACGATAGACAGTACCTCAACAAGATAGAGGCTCTTGCCATCCACGAGGGTGATGAGCTTGATCTTACAATTCCTCTTGTATATACACCACTTAACGGATGCGGTTCTATCCCATTCCGTCAGATGCTTAATGATAGAGGATTTTCTAACTGGACAATTGTTCCTGAACAGGAAAATCCAGACCCAGATTTCACTACAGTAGGTTATCCAAACCCTGAGGATCCTAAGGCATTCAAGCTTTCAGAGGAGTATGGTCGTAAGTTTGGAGCAGAGCTTCTTATGGCTACAGATCCTGATGCAGATAGATTTGCTATCGAGATTCGTGATAGCGAAGGCAACTATGTGCCTCTTAACGGAAACCAGACAGGTTACCTTCTTGTAAATTATGTTCTTGAGGGACATAAGGATGCAGGAACACTTCCAGCAAAGGGCGCTATGGTTAAGTCTATTGTTACATCTACACTTTCAACAATAATGGCTAAGGCTTATGGTGTTGAAATGTTTGAAACTCTTACTGGTTTCAAGAATATTTGTGGAAAAATCCCTTATCTTCACGATAACGGATATACATACCTCTTTGGATATGAGGAGTCAGTTGGTTATGCTATCTGCGAGGATATCCGTGATAAGGACGGTATCTCAGCAGGTATGATGGTAGCTGAGGCAGCTGCTTATTATCGTAAGCAAGGCAAGACTCTTTGGGATGTTCTTCAGGAGATTTATGCTAAGTATGGTTTCTTCGCTGAGGATGAGCCAAACATCATCTTAGAGGGTATTCCAGGAGCACAGCGTATTCAGCGTATGATGAAGTGGTTCCGTGAGAAT
The DNA here is from genome assembly GCA_017557715.1 of Pseudobutyrivibrio sp. Classification (GTDB taxonomy): domain Bacteria; phylum Bacillota; class Clostridia; order Lachnospirales; family Lachnospiraceae; genus Pseudobutyrivibrio. The sequence continues at coordinate 27,982 of JAFYYE010000023.1, read as the reverse complement.
ATTCCTGCTACAGTTGCTGGCGCAAAGGTAGATAAGGTCATCGATTACATCAATGGCTATGAGGACATTCCACCACAGAATGCTATCCGTCTCTTCCTTGATAATGGTTCATGGTTTGCAATCAGACCTTCAGGTACAGAGCCAAAGATTAAGTTCTACTTCTACTCAAATCAGAAGTCGAGAGAAAAGGCATTAGAAGTTAATGCTGCAATCAAGGATGAAATTTTTGCTCTTATCAATTCTGTAGAATAATAATTTGAATGTGATAAAAAAAGAGGGTTTTTGATATAAAGACCCTCTTTTTTAGTCTAAAATGCTTTTCAGCATGGATATTTATGGAGGTTAGTTGATGAGTTCAAAGTTATTTGATACAGTAAAATTCGCTAAAGTGGCTAGACGTGCTGTCGCGGAAGGTGTTGTACTTCTGGAGAATGATGGCATTTTACCACTTCAGGCTGGAATAAATATTGCATTATTTGGCCGCAGTCAGTTCAACTATTACAAAAGTGGAACAGGCTCTGGCGGAATGGTAAATACAAAGTATGTTATCGGGGTTCGCGAAGCTCTTGAATCAGATGATCGTTTTATTTTAAACGAAGATTTAAAAGCTACTTATGACCAGTGGATTAAGGATAATCCATTTGATGCAGGTGTGGGCTGGGCTTCAGAGCCATGGTTCCAGAAGGAAATGAAGATTACTTCAGACCTTGCAAAAAAAGCAGCCGCTTCATCAGATGTCGCCATCGTTTTAATCGGACGTACAGCAGGTGAGGACCAGGATAACAGCCTTACACAGGGAAGTTATCTTCTTACAGATGACGAGCATGAAATGCTTGAAAATGTCACAGCTGCTTTTGAAAAGACAGTAGTTCTTTTGAACGTCGGAAATATCATCGATATGAGCTGGGTGAAGAAGTACAATCCATCGGCTGTGCTTTATATCTGGCAGGGCGGTCAGGAAGGTGGCTATGGTGCTCTTGATATTATTTCAGGAGATGTTAATCCATCAGGTCGACTTACAGATACAATCGCAGTGGATATCAAGGATTACCCATCTACACCAAACTTTGGTGGCAGGGAGACAAACATCCAGCAGGAAGATATCTACGTAGGCTACAGATATTTCGAGACTTTTGCACCTGAAAAGGTTCTTTATCCATTTGGATATGGTCTGTCGTACACAAGCTTTGATATTGAAGCAAAAAGCTGTGTGTATGATGGAGCAAATGTTACTATCAAGGTAACTGTCACAAACATAGGCCACGTGGCAGGTCAGCAGGTAGTTCAGGTATACGTGGCAAAGGCTCAGGGGGTTCTTGGCAATCCAGCCCGGGAGCTTGTTGCTTTTGGTAAAACAAAGGAGCTTGCACCAGGCAAGAGTCAGGATTTTGAATTCGTAATTGCGAATTATCAGCTTTCAAGCTTTGATGATAGCGGTGTGACCAGTCATAAGAATGCCTATGTAATGCAGGCAGGAGAGTACGAGTTCTTCGTTGGTGAAAATGTTCGTACAGCATGTGATGCGGGTATCGTTAAAATCGATGAATTAAAAGTAATAGAGCAGCTGTCAGAGGCAATGGCACCTGTTGTTGCATTTGATAGAATGAAGGCAGTAAAGCTGGCTGATGGAAGCTATAAAATGATGTATGAGAAGGTTCCAACAGCTACTGTTGATTCAGAAAAATTTAGACTTGAGACTCTTCCTACAGAAATGAAGCCAAAGGCAGGAAGCAATTTCAAGCTTGTAGATGTACTTGATAAAAAATGTTCCATGAATGATTTTGTAGCACAGCTTTCCGATGAGGATCTTTGTTGCATCGTTCGTGGAGAGGGCATGAGCTCACCTAAGGTTACACCTGGTTGCGGTGGCGCTTATGGTGGCGTGACAGATTCCCTTCTTGATAAGGGTATTCCAATCGCATGCTGTTCTGATGGCCCTTCAGGTATTCGTATGGACTCTGGAAAGAGAGCATTTGCAATGCCTAACGGTACATGTCTTGCCTGCGGATGGAATATGGAGCTTACAGAAGAGCTTTATAATTGGGAAGGTTTGGAGCTTCGCAAGAATAAAATAGATTGCTTACTTGGACCTGGAATGAATCTTCACAGACATCCTCTTAATGGTCGAAATTTCGAGTATTTCAGTGAGGACCCATACGTAACTGGTATGAATGCAGTGGCTCAGCTTAAGGGAATGCATAAGTATGGTGTTACCGGCACAATCAAGCATTTCTGCATGAATACTCAGGAGACAGGCAGACATACAGTGGAGCATGTGGCATCTCAGCGTGCTATCCGTGAAATTTATCTCAAGTCATTTGAGATGGCTGTTAAGGAAGCAGGGGCTCATGCTGTAATGACTACATACGGTTCTGTAAACGGCTACTATACATCATCAAGCTTTGATTTGGTTACACGAATCCTCAGAGATGAATGGGGATTTGATGGAATCATCATGACAGATTGGTGGGCAAAGGGCGGCAAATCATACCACGGAAATAATTCTGATATGGCATCCATTGTGCGTGCTCAGAATGATTTATACATGGTTACAAGCAGTGCTATTGACAACACCAATAAGGATAACCTTGAGAAAGCACTGGCAAATGGCAGCCTCACCAGAGCAGAGCTTCAAAGATGCGCTGCAAATATCTGTAAATGGATTATGGAAAAGCCGGTCATGAATCGTTACATTGAAAGAGATAATGACCTTGATATTCAGCTTGCCTCTGAGGTGGATGATGACGAGCTTGATTTTGACAAGATGATAGACCTTCGTATCGATGAAAGCGGTGTGGCAGATATTAATCCTTCTGATATTAAGACTGCAAGAAACAGCAACAACATGATTACTGTTTCATTTAAGGAACGTGGTGATTATAAGCTTTCAATCACTGTTCGTGCAGCAGCAGGATTAGGCGACCTTGCACAGATTCCATTTAGTATTTATAAGGATAGAGAGCTTGTAAAGATGCTTACCCTCACAGGAGCGGACAAGGAGTGGCAGACAATTGAGGTGCCATTCGTAGGCTGCGCCATGACATTCTTCCTTAATCTGTACTTTGCTCAGGATGGTATGGAAATAAAAGATATTAAGTTTTCGTTAGAAAAAAATCGCGAGGAAGAGTTCCGCCTTATGTTTGCTCGCATGGGCGAAGAATAGTCCTTTTATTGATAATTAATTGTTCACAATTTATTAAAAAATCTCCCACAGAATGGGAGATTTTTTTTGTTACAATCAAACTAGCATATTGAGTGCATTTGGAGAGTAGTGTTTCGGCTGTGTTAGAAGGAGTGTGGAACATGAAAAGAAGTATGAAAACAAAAATCCTGGCATGCGTTTTTATTTTGGATTTGGTAATGGTTATTGGTGTTTCCATTATTGGTTTTAATTTTAGAACCACGGTAACATCTGCTAACTTAATGTCCGAAACCTACATGATGGTTGAGAGAGATGTAGGATATGCAAATACTAATGTTCAGAATCTGGTAAAACGTGTCTTTGTTGTTGAATACATGTATGTAGCCTACGGTGATGGTGTGCCACAGGATACAATGAATCAGATTATTAGTCTTGGTCAGGGGGAATATACTGCTTTGGAAGATGCAATTAACGACCTTGCAACCCATGTTGCCAAAATCAACGATCCAGAGTTTACAGAGCTGTACAAAACAATGAGTGATGCAGCTCTTGGATTCGTAAAAGACTATAAGAATATGGAAGCATTGTTCTACGATGCTAAATATGAGGATGCAGCAACGTTATACTTCTCAGGTCCACACGAGTTGATTACAGTATATGAAGAAAATGTTGGCTTAATGTCAGAGAAGCTGGAGCAGCTTGTAGCCACTAATGAAGCAAGACTTCTTCACGCCGAGAAAGAGGTTCAGAAGTCAATCGTAATCGGTATTGTTATTATGGTAATTGCTTCAGCATTAGCAATATTTGTAGTTACAAGATCAGTCAATCCACTTATAAGCTCAGCTAAGGAGCTTGATAGTATGATTGCTGAGATGAATGCAGGAAATGCAAATCTTGCACATAGGATCAAGAATCGCTCTACTGATGAGGTTGGCGTACTTGTTTCAGGTATTAACAACTTCCTTGAGACTTTGGAGAAGATTATCTTCACAATCAAAGATGAGTCAGGAAATATCTACACTTCTGTTGAAAATACTGTTGGCATTGTAAATGCATCTAAGGATGATGTAAGCAATGTATCAGCTGTTATGGAAGAGCTTTCAGCCAGCATGGAGACAGCTAACAATACACTCCTTTCACTTAATGAAGAAGCAAGTGATGTAAATGATGCGGTAGGCAATGTATCCAGCCAGGTTAATGAAGGTACCAGCCGAGTTGTAGAAATCAAGGATCATGCTAATGTGATTCGTGAGAAGACAGTTAAGATGAAGGCATCTACAAATGAGATGGTTTCCTCAATTAAGGATTCTCTTGAGAATTCTATTGCTGAAAGTAAGAATGTAGAGCAGATTCAGACACTTACCGAGGATATTCTTTCTATCGCCGCTCAGACAAATCTTCTTGCTCTTAATGCTTCTATTGAAGCAGCCCGTGCAGGTGAAGCAGGAAAGGGATTCGCGGTTGTTGCAGATGAGATTAGACAGCTGGCAGAACATAGTAAGGATACTGCTAATTCTATTCAGGAAATCAGTAGTCAGGTTATTTCAGCCGTTGCGGCTCTTGCAGATAATTCTAATGAGATGCTTAGCTATGTGAGCGAAACAGTACTTCAGGATTATGATGATTTTGAAGATGTAGCAAAGCAGTACTATCAGGATGCTGAAGATATTAACGGTGTACTTACAAGTGTTAATGATAATACAGAAGTCCTTAATACAACTATTAATGAAATGACTTCTGAGATTGATCATATTTCAAAGGTTATTAACGACTGTACACAGGGTGTTAGTGATGCCACAGAAAGTACATCTGGAATTCTTGAGTCAATCACCACAATCCACGATGATTCAGAGACGAACCGAGACATTTCACAGAGACTTCAGGAGGAGGTATCTCGTTTCACAAGTGTTGAAGAATAAGCATAAATTTAAGGGGCTTCGCCTAGTGCGGAGCCCTTTTTTTATGCCTTTATCAGTGATAAAATATAGGAACATGATTTTATTAGAAAAGGGGAAGAAATAATGTGTGTTGCTATACCGGGGCTAGTGAAGAAATTGAAGGACGGTAAAGTCACAGTAGATTTTAACGGCAATGAAGTGGAGGCCTATGCAGGTCTTGTAAATGTTAAAGAGGGGGATTACGCACTTGTTCATGCAGGCTGTGTAATACAAACCTTGAAAAAGGACGAGGCAGAAGAAATCATAGAGCTGATGGGAGGCTTGGAAGCCTAATGGAAATCTCACAGCTTGTTGATTTTTTAAGAAATTATAATGGTAAAAAAATCAGGCTCATGGAGGTCTGTGGCAGTCATACCCACGCCATAGCAGTACATGGTATTCGAGATATTTTGTCACCTCAGATAGAGCTTTTATCAGGGCCAGGCTGTCCTGTATGTGTCACACCTACAGCATATATAGATAGATTAATAGAGCTTAGCCTGGAGGCTGATACCACCGTTGTTACCTTTGGAGATTTACTGAGAGTGCCAGGTTCTAGGGAGAGCCTTAATGAGGCAAAAGGCAGAGGTGGCAGTGTGGAGATGGTTTATTCTCCTATGGATGTCATTGAGCTTGCGAAAAATAATCCCTGCCGCAAGTACGTATTTGCAGCAGTTGGCTTTGAAACTACAGCACCAGTCTATACATTGTTACTGGATAATGCCATTGCCCAAGGACTGGATAATATACGCCTTTTGACGGCTTTAAAGACCATGCCAGGGGCTATTTCATATCTATGTGATAACGGGGCTGAAATTGATGGGTTTATCGCGCCAGGACATGTGTGTGCTGTTACAGGGGCAGATTATTTTAATCAGCTGGCTGAGAAATATCAGCTTCCATTTGCAGTGTCAGGATTTGGCGCAAAGGAGCTTGTGATTGCAATCTATGGTTTGGTTCAGATGGTTATTAACCATGAAAATATAGTAAAGAATTTCTACACCTCAGTAGTAGACAAAGATAACAATCCAATTATTGAAGAGCAGCTTAAAAAATATTTTATAATTTCGGAAGCCTCTTGGCGTGGAATGGGAATAATACCTGATTCAGGTCTTCTTTTAAGGGAAGAATATAAACATTTTGACGCGGGAAGTGCAGGTCTAAATGTGGACAATAAGAAAAACAAAGCCTGTCGCTGTGGAGAAATCCTTATGGGTAAAGCAAAGCCTGCTGACTGTCCACTGTTCGGAAAAGTATGTACACCATCATCTCCAGCTGGAGCATGTATGGTGAGTGAGGAAGGAAGTTGTTTTAACGCATGGATAAAATAATAATGGAGCATGGCTCTGGTGGCCGTGCTACGGGGGAATTAATTAGAGATATTTTTGAAAGCCAGTTTAATAGTGATGTTCTTTCTGAAATGGAGGATGCAGCAGTTGTGACAGGTTCAGGCACCATTGCCATGACTACAGACAGTTTTGTTGTGACACCGCTGGAATTTCCAGGGGGAGATATTGGAAGACTTTGTATTTGTGGCACGGTGAATGACCTTTGCATGAGAGGTGCAGTGCCTAAATACATCACCTGTGGATTTATTTTGGAAGAGGGAGCAGAAGTAGAAGTGCTTCGTCGAATCGTAAAATCCATGGCAGAGACAGCAAGGGAAGCTGGAGTAAAAATCGTAGCTGGTGACACTAAAGTAATCGAAGGCAACGGTGGAATTTACATCAACACAGCAGGTGTAGGCTTTGTGCCAGATGGTGTAGATATAAAGGCTAAGAATGCTGAAGTTGACGACGTAATTATTGTTTCTGGAAACGTGGGAGACCATCACGCCACAGTTCTTAGTCAACGCATGGGCATTAAAAATACCATCGTCAGTGATAATGCACCGCTCCAGGAGATGGTGGGAAAGCTGATAGAAAGCAGAATTCCAGTGCATGTGCTTAGAGATGTAACTAGAGGTGGCCTAGCTACAGTTTTAAAGGAGCTTGCACAGGCCAGTGGCTTACGATTTGACTTGTTTCAAGAAAAGCTTCCTGTGGATCCTCAGGTAAAATCCTTCAGCGGACTACTAGGCTTAGATCCACTTTATATGGGAAATGAAGGAAAACTTGTAGCAATCGTTCCAAAGGATTATGCTGCTTCTGCAGTAGAGATAATTAGAGGTTGCAAATACGGTGAAAATGCCTGTATGATAGGAACTGTAACTTTTCCAGAGGATGATTCTGAAAAGGGTGCCCTTATCATGAAAACAGAAATAGGCGGCCGAAGATTTTTAGATATTTTACAGGGGGAAGGTCTTCCTAGAATTTGTTAATGCACAGGAACACCGATAGTTAACATAAAGTTCATAATTAGTTTGGCCTTTCATGTGCTATAATATTAGTACATATCCAAAGCAATTAGTTTGTGAGGAGGATGCTAGTATTGGGAAAGACAGTATTAATCGTTGATGACTCCCGATTCATGCGAGCGGTAGTCAGAAATGAGGTAGAACGGAATGGCTGTACTGTAGTGGCAGAGGCTGACTGCAGTGACGGTGCAGTTGAAAAATATAAAGAATTCAAGCCCGATATTGTAACAATGGACATTACGATGACAGTTGATGGACATACTGTTGGACGTAGTTCTAATGGAATTACTGCTATTAAGCAGATTAAGGAGTTTGATCCCGATGCAAAGATTCTTGTAGTAAGTGCCATGGGACAGAAGTGTTACGTAATTGAGGCTATCGAAGCTGGTGCCAAGGATTTTGTTATTAAGCCATTTGATGAGGCAAGATTTGCTGAGGCGTTGGCACATTTTATGTAGTATTATTGTATAATATGCATAATAATGATATTGGTGTATAGGGGTTACAGAAATGTAGCCCTTTTTAATTGCATACAACGGAAACTCATGAAATGTGTTGCGTAAAAGACATTTGAGTAAAATCTATGGGTTTCAAAGAAAAAAGACCGAGTTTTCGGTCTTTTTGAGGGGAGTATAAATAATTAATAAGGGTATGGCAAGGAAACTCCTTACCATGCATGTGATTATAATATAGTTAAACAACTAATGCAAGGAAAAGTTGAAAAAAGATAACATCTAGTCTAAGATATTTTTAGTTAGTTTTATAGTAGGAGATTTTAGGAAAATTGCCAAAATTATTTACAATTAGCTGTCCATGTCATTTCGGACTTGAGGCACCATTAAAGAGAGAAATTTATGATTTAGGATACGACATCACAGAAGTTACTGATGGAAGAGTGACTTTCACTGGTGATGCTGAGGCTGTTTGCCGCGCCAATATACATCTGCGCACAGCTGAGAGAGTCCTTGTGGAGGTAGGTCGTTTCCACGCCACCACTTTTGAAGAATTATTCCAGGGAATTAAGGCACTTCCATGGGAAGAATATATTCCAGAAAATGGTAAGTTTTGGGTTACAAAGGCTACTTCTGTAAAGAGTAAGCTTTTCTCCCTTACAGATATTCAGTCTATAGCTAAAAAGGCTATGGTTGAGCGCATGAAAAGCTATTATGACATCCAGTGGTTTAAGGAGGATGGAGCTGATTATCCAGTGCGTATTTTCCTATTAAAGGATGATGTTGTTGTTACATTGGATTCTACAGGTACACCGCTTCACAAGAGAGGCTACCGTACATACACTAGTAAGGCGCCACTTTCAGAGACTATGGCAGCTGCACTTATTCAACTTACACCATGGCGTCCAGACAGAATCATGGTAGATCCATTCTGTGGTTCGGGAACATTTTTGATTGAAGCAGCCATGATTGCAGCTAATATAGCACCGGGTCTTAACAGAGAATTTACATCTATGGATTGGAGCAATCTTATTCCTGCAAAGCTTTGGAAAGAGCTTTTAGATGAAGCCAGAGCAGAGGTAGACACATCTGTAGAGTGTGACCTTCAGGGCTTTGATATCGACCCAGATATGGTAAAAATTGCCCGCCTTAATGCAAAGCAGGCAGGAGTTGACCACATGATTCATTTCCAAACAAGAGATGTTGGTGAGCTTCGCCACCCAAAGAAATTTGGTTTTATTTTGACCAACCCTCCTTACGGAGAGCGTCTTGAAGATAAGAGAGATCTTCCAGAGATTTATGGAAAGCTTGGCAAATCATTTGCCGGATTAGACAGCTGGTCTATGTTTGTAATCACAAGCTACGAGGATGCTCCTAAATCAATAGGAAGAAAAGCAGATAAAAATCGCAAAATATACAATGGAATGATAAAGACATATTTTTATCAGTTCCTTGGACCAAAGCCTAAGAAAAAGGACTAGAATATGAAACTTTCCAAGAGATTTACGGTGTTTGTATTAATTATTGCAATCACCGTCATTGGAAAAATGAATAATTGGAACGATAGGTATGCAGCCGTTGAATCATTTAGAGGAGCAGCTTTAAATGAAGATGTGCTGTATCCTTTGATGTCTAAAAATCTCAACGATTCAGGCAAACTCAAGCTTTATATAAATAAGGAACTGTATTCCAGCAATGATCAGGAGGCTATCTTAGACGATGGCCTTAATCCAGTAGGTTCCTTAGAATTCATTCGTACAGTTTTGAAGGGCTCCGCATTTATGGAGGACGACAGTTGTGCGGTAGTTCAGGTCTCAAACGATATGTACGAATTTCTGGCAGACAACAGAACTGCTACAGAAAATGGCGATGATATGGAGCTTGCAATCAAGCCATCTATTCATCTGGGCAAGATGTATGTGGGACTTGAGGATTTATGTAAAATCTTTGGATACGATTATTCCTACGACAGGGCTACATACACTGCTAATATCACAATCAAAAAGGTGCCAAAGCTTCCACTTACATACGATCTTAGAAATGTAGAAAGGATTAGTTTCATTCGAAATCAGGGCTCTACTGCTACATGTTGGGCTTGTGCATCATTAGAGGCGCTGGAATCATCTCTTTTACCAGCAGCGCCACATAAGTTCTCAGTGAATTCCATGATACAAAATAATAGTTTTAGTTTGGATGAGTCAGCTGGTGGTGATTACACTATGGCTTTGGCTTATCTTTTGTCATGGCAGGGCCCTATTGAAGTTGAAGAGGAACTTGAAGGGGGACTCTTACCAAATCTGGGCGGCGAAGAAAAAAAGTCTGCAGTTCATTTGCAGGAAGCACATTTTTATGATGCGGAGAATTTGGATGATATAAAGTGGGCAGTTTACAGATATGGTGGAGTTTCCACATCAATCTATGCCAGTGTTTCAACAGCGAATCTTAATGGTTCCAGCTGCTATAATCGCAGAACAAATTCATACTGCTACACAGGCAATGCAAAGCCTAATCACGACGTGGTAATTATAGGGTGGGATGACACATATCCAGCAGAAAACTTTAGTACCGAGGTGCCACAAAACGGAGCATTTATTTGCCAGAATAGCTGGGGAAGCGGTTTTGGCGATGATGGCGTTTTTTATATTTCTTATTATGATTCAAATATTGGAAATCAGGCTGTTTCATATGTAAAGGTAGATTCCAATAATTCATATAATTATATTTATCAGAGCGACCTGTGCGGTTGGGTTGGTCAGATTGGCTACAGTAAGGAATGGGCGTATGGCGCCAATACTTTCGTGGCAGATTCCAACCAGCAGATTGAGGCGGCAGGTTTTTATGCATTAGGTAGAAATACCAGCTATCAGATTTATTTTGTTTCAGATTACAAAAACACCAGCACTCTTTCATCTAAGGAGATAGTGGCTTCTGGAACGGTGGATCAGGCTGGCTATTATACAATCAAATTTAATCAACCGAAAACGGTTAACGAGGGAGAAAGCTTCGCTATTATTCTCTATGTCAACACTCCAAAGACAAAGCGACCTCTTGCAGTTGAGTATGTTAGTGATTCAATGACAGCGGCAGTTGATATCACTGATGGCAAGGGCTTCATCAGCAACAACGGTCTCGATTGGGAAAACGTTGAGGATGTTGCAAAGGCAAATCTTTGTATCAAGGCCTACGCAAATAATGTTGTTGAAGTATTTGAGGGGGACAAGTAGAATTAGTACAAGCGGAGAGATAATGTAATGGAAAATAAGGTTATGGGGATTTTTACGGCCATAATTCTGGTGATAGTTATCGCTATGAGCTGTCTACTTATTTATGGGCCGAACATGCATATTATCGCTTTACAGATTCAGGACAGTAAGGTCTCAAGGGAGAGAATCTCAGTTATGCAGATGCTTCGTAGCTCTGAAGAGGAGCTTGATGAAGATACTGAGGCGACTGTGAGGGACGTTCTAAAAGGACATCAGATTCGACTGATGCTACCAAAGGATGTTACCAGTGCAGGAGTTTCTATTCTCAATGACTATGTCAACAGGACTATCGCAATTACGATAAAGGGTATTGGTAAGGATTATTTTTCCCAATATCCAATGCGTGGTAATGCGGATAATATTGTAGATGTAATTTATGATAGTGAAAATCTTATAGGCGTTATCGAAATAACTCTTGATGATGTGAAAGAGGTTCAGATGACCTCTGAGGGAGAGTATATTTATCTGGATTTTCTTGACCCACATGATGTGTATGATTATGTGGTTGTGGTGGATGCAGGCCACGGTGGAAACGTACCTGGCGCCACTAAAATGGGTGTAAGCGAAAAGGATCTGGACTTGGATTTTGTCCTCCAGCTTAAGAAAATGTTCTCGCAGAGCAGTAAGAATATTGGAGTTTATTACACTCGTACAGATGATACCAATCCATCCTTTGAATCAAGAGTTGCTTTGGCAAACGATAGTGACGCAGATTTGTTCCTTTCTATACACAACAATTCCACCGCATCTGGTAGAATGTCTTCCATTAACGGAACAGAGGTTATGTATAAGGGCGCCGATACTACAGGCAATTCAAAGCGCTTTGCATCACTATGTCTTGATAACCTTTTATCTGCATTAGGTTCAAAATCAAAGGGCACTGTAGTTGGCGATGAGGTTTACATTATCAGAATGTCCGAAGTGCCGGTGGCTCTGGTAGAAGTTGGATTTATGACCAATGCACAAGAACTGGAAAAGCTTCAGGATAGGGAATATCAAAAAAAGACGGCGGGGGCGCTCTATGACGCCATCGTATCGTATCTTTATGGAGATTAAAAAATGAAAACAAAAATAATATTTGCAACTGGAAATAAAAATAAGCTTCGCGAAATTAAAGAAATCCTCGGTGAGGAGAAGTATGATATTATCACCATGAAGGAAGCCGGTATAGAAGTTGACATAGTAGAAGATGGAGCTACCTTCGAAGAGAATTCTCTGATTAAATCAAGAACTATTGCTGCCCACGCAAAGGATGCCATTGTCCTTGCAGATGACAGCGGTCTTGAAATTGATGCATTAAATAAAGAGCCAGGTGTTTACTCTGCCAGATACATGGGAGAGGATACCTCTTATGATATTAAGAATGCCAACCTGATTGAGCGTCTTGATGGAGTAGAAAAGAAGGACCGCGGTGCGCGATTCGTATGTGCGGTTTCTGCAGTTTTCCCTGATGGAAAAGAGGCAGTTGTGCGTGGCACTATCGAGGGCTACATCGGCTGGGAGCCAATGGGTGAAAATGGTTTTGGCTACGACCCAATCTTTTATCTTTGGGATAAGGATGTTAGCACAGCAAGCATCAGCCCAGAGGAAAAGAATGCCATCAGCCATAGAGGTCAGGCTCTTAGAATGATAAAGGAAGAAATTATTAAGCATGAAAATATTAGTTGTTAGTGATACACACGGCAAATCTGAAAATCTTAGAGATGCCATTAGGATTGAAAATCCTGATAGAATCTATCATCTTGGTGATGGAGAGGGAGTAGAGGATAATCTTTGGATGATGTCCGAGGCTCCAGCAGAATGTGTCTGCGGAAATTGCGATTGGGGCGGAAGCCTTCCAAATGAACTTGTTTTAGAAGTTGGTAAGCATGTGATTCTTCTCACTCACGGTCATTATTACGGAGTGAACTATGATTATGACATGATTGCAAAGGCGGCGAGGGAAAAGGGGTGCGACATTGTTTTATATGGTCACACCCATGTGCCAACTATCGATCATTACGAGGATTTAATCATTGCTAATCCTGGAAGTATTTCATTTCCTAGACAAAATTCTCGTGAACACACTTATATGACAATTTTAGTGGATAATAATGGTGAACTAAAGATGGATTTGCATTCTCTAGAGGAATACGATAGAACACATGGAAATTAAAGTTGTTATCGAAGATGTTGTTCCTGAGAAGGAATATATTTTAATGACGAAGCCTGGCGAGGAAATTACCTTTGTTGAGGTGATGGACCGCCTTGGCATTAAATTCTACAGACCTTGTGGTGGCATAGGAAAATGTTTGAGCTGTGCTGTGAGGTTTGTTTATGGCGCTCCAGAAATGACTTCTGATGATGAGCGCGCGCTTGAATTTTGGGAAATGCGAAATGGATGGAGACTTGGTTGCAAGTGTGTTATCACTCGTGATTGCAAAATTCAGGTGCCAAAGAGATTTGTTTCTGAAATAAATTCTATAGGGGTTCCGCAGACAATTGATGAGCTTCCTTTGGACAAAACCAACATAGCTATCGCTGTGGATATTGGTACCACCACTTTAGCCGCTACGGCAGTAGAACTTAATACTGGAAAGGTTTTGCGACAGCATACCTGGACCAACGGACAGACTAAGTACGGAATGGATGTCATGACAAGAATAAAGGCTGCTATAGATGGTCATGCCGAAGAGCTTCAGCAGCTTGTTATGGGTGATTTGATGGCAATGGGTACAAAGATTATCGGTGAAGATTTTCTTACCCATAAGGTTGTTATGTCCGGAAATACGGTAATGACTCATCTGCTGCTTAAGTACCCTGTGGACGGCATGGCGCAGTATCCGTTCCATCCTTACACTCTTGACCCAATCAAATTTAGAGAAGAGCATCGAGATATATTCTTCATGCCTTCTATTAGTGCTTTTGTAGGTGGAGACATTGTGTCAGGCCTGTATTATATCAAGCAGCAGTCAAAGCTTCGCCATAAGGAAGAGGATGTATTTTTGATGGTAGATATGGGAACCAATGCTGAGCTTGTTTTATTTGACGGGCAAAAATATTGGTGCTCATCAGCATCTGCTGGACCAGCCTTAGAAGGAGCCAGCCTTAGCTGTGGCTGTGCTTCAGTGCGCGGTGCAATCAACCATTTATCAATCCACGATAGACAGGTGAAATATACTACTATCGGTGGTGAAAAGCCTATTGGGCTTTGTGGTAGTGGTGTCATCGATTTGATTCACGAGCTGAAACGAAACAATATTATTGATGCTGGTGGACTTTTAATAGATGAATACGCTGATAGGGGCTTCCCAGTGGCTGAAGGTGTTGTGATAACTGGTGAGGATATTCAGCAGGTGCTACTTGCTAAGGCTGCAATTCGCGCAGGAATAGAGATGCTTCTTAATGCGTCGAAGATGAGTATCGAATCCATCAATCATCTTTATATAGCTGGAGGCCTTGGCGCATCAGTAGGCATTTGGTCTGCCTCGGGAATAGGACTTTTTCCACAGCCATTAATCAATAAATTCGAATCACTTGGAAATGCATCACTTCTGGGTGACATAGCATTTATAATGGATCCAGATGAGGCTTCCCTTATGGAAATTAAGAACAATTCTCAGATTGTAATCCTTGCAACAGACCCTAAATTTGAGCAGTTATTCTTAGAGAATTTAACTCTTTAAATATCTGTGAATTATTGGTGTATTTACTCAATATGACCTTTTTGTATGCTAAGATGAAACAAAGGCTTCCCCTTGAGGGGATGAGGTGTCACTATATAATGCGAAAGGAGTCAATCTATGGCAAAGTATGTTTGTCCTGTATGCGGATACATTAATGAAGGTGATGAGCCACCTGCAGAGTGTCCGGTATGTCATGTGAGTGGTGATAAATTCAAGAAAGTTGAGGGTGAGATAGCTCTTGCCGCAGAGCATGTATTTGGTGTTTATGCAGCTACAGTTAAGAACAACCCTGACGTTTCAGAAGCTGATAAGAAATATATCTTTGAACAGCTTAAGGCTAATTTTGATGCTGAGTGCTCAGAGGTTGGTATGTACCTTTGCATGGCTCGTGTAGCTCACAGAGAAGGATATCCAGAGATTGGTCTTTATTGGGAAAAGGCAGCGTGGGAAGAGGCTGAGCATGCTGCTAAGTTCGCAGAATTGCTTGGTTCCGACTTAGAGAGCAACATGACAAACTCTACTAAGAAGAATCTTGCATGGCGTGTTGACTGTGAGTATGGCGCTACACAAGGAAAGGTTGACCTTGCTACCTGCGCAAAGAAAAATAATCTTGATGCCATCCATGATACAGTGCACGAAATGGCTCGCGACGAAGCCCGCCACGGCAAAGCGTTGGAAGGACTGTTAAATCGATATTTTAAGTAATAGAAAAAGTCACACCCCGCCAATGAATCGGCGGGGTGTTTTTTTGCGCTTTCACACTTTATCGCTTTACCACTTCGATTTGCATCCACTTTAAAGTGAATATATAATATAAAAACTTGGTTTAATAAAAGGAGAAAAGAGATATTATGAAAGAACAATTTAAACCTTACATTCCAGCGGATAAGGTTACTCCTGAGATGACTCCTACATCTATTATCATGGGTCTTCTTCTTGCGATTATCTTTGGCGCTGCTAACGCATATCTTGGTCTTAGAGTTGGTATGACTGTTTCTGCATCTATTCCAGCTGCAGTTATTTCTATGGCAGTAATTCGCGTTATCATGAAAAAGGATTCAATCCTTGAAAGCAATATGGTTCAGACAATCGGTTCTGCAGGTGAATCACTTGCTGCAGGTGCAATCTTTACAATGCCTGCACTTTTCATTTGGGCAAAGGAAGGCGTTATGGAAACACCTTCACTTGTTACTATTACAGTAATCGCACTTTTCGGTGGTCTCCTTGGTGTATTCTTCATGGTTCCACTTCGTAGTGCACTTATCGTTCAGGAGCACGGTGTGCTTCCATATCCAGAGGGAACAGCATGTGCTGAGGTTCTTCTTGCTGGTGAGGAAGGTGGATCTTCTGCAAAGAGCGTATTCCTTGGTATGGGAATGGGCGCTGCTATCAAGTTTGTTGTTGATGGTCTTTGTGCAATCCAATCAGTATTCACTATCAAGCTTGAGTCTCTTAAGACAGAGTTTTCTGCTGAGGTTTATCCAGCACTTGTTTCAGTTGGTTACATTTGTGGACCTCGTATCTCTGCATACATGTTTGCAGGTGGTATTCTTGGATGGTTCGTACTTATCCCAGCTATCGTTACTTTCGGTGGTGATATCGTTATGTATCCTGCTGATGTTTCTGTTGCAGAGCTTTACGCAGCTGGTGCAGCAGCTATCTGGTCAAAGTACATCAAGTACATTGGTGCAGGTGCCGTAGCTTCAGCTGGTATCATTTCACTTATTAAGACACTTCCACTTATCGTTAGAACATTCATGGATTCTATCAAGAGCATCAAGACTGCAGGCTCTACATCTACAGAGCGTACAGCACTTGATATGGATATTCGTGTAGTACTTGGCGCAATTGCACTTCTTATTCTTGCAATCTGGCTTGTACCAGCAGTACCAGTTACACTTCTCGGAGCAATCATCATCGTAGTATTCGGTTTCTTCTTCAGTGCTGTTTCTTCACGTATGGTTGGTCTTGTAGGTAGCTCAAACAACCCAGTTTCAGGTATGACAATCGCTACAATCCTTATCGCAACAATCTGCCTTAAGGTTATGGGTGACACAGGCGTACACGGTATGCAGGGCGCTATCGCAATCGGTTCTGTTATCTGTATCGCAGCATGTATGGCTGGTGATACTTCACAGGATTTAAAGACAGGTTACATCCTTGGTGCTACACCTAAGAAGCAGCAGATTGGTGAGATTATCGGTACTGTTGCAGCAGCACTTGCTATCGGTAGTGTAATGGTTCTTCTTGATTCAGCTTATGGATTTGGCTCAGATATGCTTGCAGCTCCACAGGCTACAATGATGAAGATGATTATCGAAGGTGTTATGGACGGAAACCTTCCTTGGACACTTATTTTCATTGGTGCATTTATTTCAATCACTATTGAAATCCTTGGTATTGGCGCACTTCCAGTATCTATTGGTCTTTACCTTCCACTTGAGCTTTCTTCTACTATCATGCTCGGTGGTCTCATCAGAAAGTTTGCTGAAAAGAAGTTTGGTGAGCAGAAGGATGAAGCTGGAAAGGGTATCCTCTTCTGTTCAGGACTTATCGCTGGTGAAGGTATTGTAGGTGTACTTCTTGCAATCCTTACAGTAGCACGTGTTACAGATGCTATGAACTTAAGCTCAGTAATTCCAACAGGTAATGCTCCAGCATTTATTCTTATTGCATTAGTTGGTGCAGCTGTTTACAAGTCAGCTATGGGAAAGAAGAATGAGAAATAAAGAAAATTATTTAGATTTCGTATATACGATAAATTCTGACCTCGCCTGGACTCACAATGAGTCCGGGGAGGTCATTGTTGAAATGGAAAATAAAGGATTCACAAACCGCGTGGCTCAGAAGTTTTTCAAGAAACCAGCAGTCAGCAAAATCACTCTCGAAGGCATGGGTTCATTTATCTGGACCTGTATCGATGGCAAGCGCAGTATCTACGACATAGGTTTACTTGTCCACGATAGATTCGGCGACGAAGCCGAGCCCCTCTATGAGCGTCTCAGTGTTTACATGAAACATCTTGAGCAGGTAGGGTTTGTGAAAAGAGTTTAATAAAGATTAGTTTAATAAAAAGCCTTCCCCTTGAGGGGAAGGTGGCCGAAGGCTGGATGAGGTGTCTCATCTAGCCTTTTTTATTTTCAACCTGCTTGTTACATTTTATATGGCCTTGCCTTGTATCAAGAGCAAGCCTGCGTGGCTTCGCCCTCTTGACACTGCGCCAATAGCCATATAAATGGTAGTCAAGCAGGCTTGAAACTGGGATTGTGGCATAGCCACGCTCTTTATACATCCCATATAGACATTTCCAGTGTTTAGGATGCATTGTGAAAGCTACTATAAGATGGCAATGCATCCTTTTTTCTGGTTTTGAATATTTGGGATGCATAATCTTGTTGCTTTATACATAAATTATATTTACTGTGGTGCTTCTAAACTGCAAAATGCATCCCATTTTATTGTTTCTGCATTTTGGGCTGCATTTTTAGTTTTGCCTATGCATCCCAAAAGAGGAAAATTCAATTTTGGGATGCATAAAGCTAAAAAAGTATTTATTTACGGGTAAATAATAATAGACATTTATTCTACCCGTAAATCAAAACTATGGCTCTACCACAGTCCCAGTTTCAAGCCCTGCTTGTTTGCACTATATCTGCCCAAAGTTGAGGAGTCAATGCCGCGGAGCGCCGAAGGGCAGCATTGACACCGAGACTGGGCAGATATCATGTGGCAACAGCAGGTTGAAACAAATAAAAAAAGAAGCCGAAACAATTCGACTTCTCTAATCAGTTAAACTCATCTTTTCATGACTTTTTTTGAAAGTTTTTTTATAATTTTTGTAATATGTGAATTATTTTACCGTCTATATAGATGTAAGGCTTACAAAATAACATAAGGGGGAATCTATGAAAGACGAAGAAATCATTGAGCTCTACTTTGATCGAAATGAAAGAGCCATAGAAGAGACTGATAGTAAATATGGTAATTACTTAACTGTTGTTGCTGACAATATATTGAAAAATGAACTGGAAGTGGAGGAGTGTCTGAATGATACTTATCTTAGAGTTTGGAATGTAATTCCACCTACCAGACCTCAGATTTTCAGGGTATTCATTGGAAAGATAACAAGGAATCTTGCTTTTGACAGATATGAGAAATTTCATGCAAAGAAGCGAGGCGATGGGGCTATTGAAGAGGTTTTAGATGAGCTTCAGGAATGCATTCCAGCAAATCACAATGTGGAGCAGTCCATTTTAGCAAATGAACTGTCTTCTATCATCAACGATTTCGTTAAAAATCTTCCAGAGAAAGAGGCCCTCATTTTTGTAGGCAGATATTTTTATACTGAAGACATAAGTGCTATTGGTAAGCGACTTGGGATGACTAACAATAATGTGTCAGTTACTTTAAATCGCATCAGAGCAAAGCTACAAAAAAGACTTTTGAAGGAGGGATATTTAGCATCATGAATAAAGAAGAATTATATAAAAGCATGGATGGAATTGATGACGAAGTTCTCCTGAAGTATTACAAATACAAGCCAGCAAAAAGAATCGTAAATTTCAGGAAAGCTGCAGTTATTGCCGCAAGCATTTGCCTGATAGTTGTTGCTGGAAGTGTTATAAGAATGACAGGCAATATGACGGTTGAAGATGGTGCAACTGGGGCGATAGAAGAAGCTATGCCAGAGACTGCAGCGGAAACATACACATTAGAATCAAGTCCAGAGGAAAAGGGTGATGATATGGATGAGTTTGTAGAGAGTGCACCACCCGAAGAAAGTTTTACCACTAAATTTATGGAGTTGATAGAAACATTGATAGATAAAATAATGACATTATTGGGATTGGAAAACGACAACTAAGAATATAACGGAGGTAACCGCTATGAAAAAGAGAATAATTAGCGCTTTATTAATAGGAATGCTTATGACCGGAATGTTTGTTGGATGTGGAAATTCTGGTGCAGGAGGAAATACAACTCCTGTAAAAGACCCTACAGAGCATAAAAACGTAAATACGGATGTAGAAGTAATTGGTGGAATGGGTGATTTTGATTCGGAATTAATTAAGTTCCTAGAGACAAAGGATTATGTAAATCAGAATTACATGATTTCCCCAACCTCATATAAGGCGGCACTTTGTCTTGCTATAGCAGGGGCAAATGGAGAAACAAAAGAGGAGCTTCTTAAGGCGGCAGGATTTGAAAATGAGGAGCAGATGAATACGTGGTATTCTCTTGTTTATAATTCCACAGTAGATTTTAATGAATGGTTGAAGGATGACCAGAGCACTGTAGAAGCAGCTCAGGGTGATGACGATTTTTATATTTCTGGAGAAGGAACTCCAGATGGAGCCTTTAAAATTGTAAATTCTATCTGGGCAAACGAAAGCCGTGGTGGAGAATTTAAGAAGGAATATATTGAAAAGGTGGCAAAGAATTATGATGCTACAGCTGCTTCATTACCAGGAGAAAAGCTTACAGACTCAGTAAACTCTTGGGTGAATGAATCCACAAACGGTCAGATAGAAAAGCTTGCTGATAAATTAGATGATTATAAATTAATTCTTGCTAACGCTCTTTATTTGAGAGCACCCTGGATGGATGAATTTGAAGAATATCAGACAAAAGAGGATGATTTTAAAACCTTTGACGGAAGTACTGTGACAAAGGAGTTTATGAATCAGGTTAACCAGTTTGGATATTATGAAGAGGATGGTGGAAAGCTTGTAATTCTCCCACTCAAGTATGGCGTAAAGGCTGCATTTATTTTAGGAGAGATAAAGGATATTGATAATGCAATTAAAAATGTAGATTACTGTCAAGTGGATGTGAAGCTTCCAAAGATGGATATCGATAGCGAATTTGGAAAAGATATTATGATTGGCTATCTCAATAGCCGAGGAGCTACATCGGCCTTTGGTGGAAGCGCAGATTTTTCTGAAATGACAGATGATGATGTTATGATTGATGAAATCATTCAGAAGACAAAGATTAAGACTGATGAAGAAGGTCTCGAGGCAGCCGCGGTAACAGCCATCATGATGGTTGAATCCGCAACAATGCCTGCGGAAGAACCAGAGATAAAAGAGTTCCACGCTGACGAGCCTTTCAAGTTTATCGTATATACAGAACTTGAAAATGCTGAGAATGAAGTGCTTTTCTATGGGCAGATGGTAGAGTAGGTCATTGAAATTTTATCGCAGCTGCGATAAAATAATCATATGAATAAAGATATATTATTAAATGATAAACTTAATAATTGCCATTTAAATTTACATACATTGAGTGAGCGCTCTGGGGTTGCGTATTCTACTATCTATAATTTGTTTACTGGTAAAAAGAGTATTACAGATGCCAAGACTGAAAGCTTATATAGGATTGCCAGAGTTTTGGGAATAAGCATGGACGAGCTTTTTATTCAGTTTACTCAAAAAGATAATGGGCAGCCTATAAAGGATTTCTTGCTTATGTGGGAAGATGAGGTTATTGCATCGATTCGCGTTGGTGAAACTACTGTAAAGATTCAGCGCTTTGATGTAAATCCAATAAAACAGATTTTTTATAAGGATGAGATTAGCAGGTTTGAATTTGGAGAGATATTAAGACGTCGTTGTTGGGATGAGCACAGGCCAGATATTAAAGAGGTTTTAAAAATGATTGGTCTTGATGAGTTTAACCCCTATAAAATCTGCATGATAACTCATGGAAAAATGGTTCAAGACAAAACTTGGTTTAAATTCGAAGGAGAGACAATCTGCTATGCGGATTTGTTGAGGAAAAAGAATGCTTCCTAAGATAGAAATTGGTTCAGAATATCTTGTTATGGAATCTGGTACAAGTGATGGAACTCAGATTAAATATTTCAAAGATAATAATTGGTATAAAATCGATCGGTATGGTGGAGAAGGTCAGGTTGAGGAACTTGTATCTGACATATTGACGCTAACAAATTTGCCAGGTAAAGACTATGTTAAATACAGTCAAATCAAAATTAACGACGAATTTGGATGTATGAGTGAAAACTTTTTGCAGCCTAATGAGAGTTTCATTACTCTGTATAGACTTTATTCCAATATTCAGGGTGGCGATTTAGCAACAGTAACAGCAAGGATGGATTATGATGAGGCTATAGATTATGTCCTTGAGTTTATGGATAAAAATGCCAAAGTTGATTTGAGAGAGTATTTAGCAAATACCTTTGCTGTGGATGCGTTAATCCTAAATGAGGACAGGCATTTTAATAATTTGGGGTTAATCTATGATGGGAAAAGATTTAGACCAGCACCCATATTTGATAATGGTAAGAGTCTTTTTGTAGGAAATAAACGGTATTCGCAAGAGAAAGCAATGACAGAGAATAAGAAGAAAGCCTTTGCAAAAGCTTTCAGCGGAAGCTTCGATTTGAATGATAGCTATTTGAGAAAATATCGTTCTTTTGAATTTGATTATGATAGGATAGAGTCCTTTTTAAGGGAAAAAATTTCCGGGAAAGATACGGTTTATGATAGGCTTTATTCGTTGATAGGGACTATTAAAAAGTGAAATCAAAAATTTAAAATGCTTGATTAAAGAACGGTAAAAAATGTAAGGTTGATGATTGAGCTGATAAAGTAGGCTCGCATCAACCTTTTAAATTTTTTTGAAATTTTTGTAACGAAAGTCACATGACTGAGTCTTATAGATATAAAACAAACAAAGGAGAAGAAATGTGTGAAGGAATTTGAGGAAATATATAAATTGTATTATCCGCAAGTCTATCGCTTTGTAATGAGTCTTTGTAGTAACTCAGACCTGGCGGAAGAGATTACACAGGAAACCTTCTTCCGAGCCCTGAAGGGAATTGATGGATATAGAGGCGACTGCAAGCTGAGTGTTTGGCTATTCCAGATTGCAAAGAATCTATATTTTACTCAAAAGAAAAAGGAGGAAAGGTACAGCTCTGAAAATGAACTGGAATTGGAAAATACTCCGGATGTATTGAATGTGGAGGAGATAATTGAAAACAAACAATTAGCTCTTAAAATTCATGAGGTTTTACATCTCATTCCAGAACCTTACAAAGAGGTGTTTTGGATGAGAGCATTTGGGGAATTATCCTTTGCAGAGATTGGAAAGATACATGGCAAAACAGAAAGCTGGGCCAGAGTTACATTCCATAGAGCTAAGCTTAAGATTCAGGAGGAAATACAATGAAGTATTCATGTGACGTAATAAAAGATTTGTTGCCTCTATTTCATGATGATGTGTGTAGTGATGATACAAAACAGGTAGTCAAAGAGCATTTAAATGAATGTGAGGACTGTAGAGAATATTATAGGAAGATGTGCTCATCAGATGTGGTGGAGCTTGCGGCATTTGATGAAAAGCAGGAAAAGAAAATGGCGGAGGCCATGGAGGCTTCCTGGAAGGGACTTGTAAAAAAATCTATAAAGGTAATTTTGATTATTTTAGGAGCTATACTTGCAATCCCATCCACTGGGCTGGTTATCTTTTTGCTTGTGCTATTTTTAGTGGACGGTAGAGTACGAACGCATACAGATATTGAGGATTATGAAAAGTATCGTTCAGGCCCTAATGCAGAAGAGGAATACAGGACTCGCTGGGGTATGGATGAAGATATCTGGCCAGGAAAAATCACTGATGATATGAATGTGGCAGACTATAAGCTGGTTTATTACAATCCATGGGATGCTCAGTATGTAGGATACCTTGTAGTAGATTATGATTCAGCGGCTTACGAAAAAGAGCTTACTCGCCTGGAGTCAAAGGAACATGATGATTACTTTGGAATCTATGGTGTGACAGGAGAGAAGGATTATCAGATTCTTGCCATGGATGCTGATGATTATCACGGATTTATTTATGCCATGACAGATGGCAAGGGGCGCATAATTTATGCTGAACAGGTCTTCTGTAATTATTTCATGGATTTAAAATATGAAAAATACATTCCAGAGGAGTACCTACTGGAAGGCTTTGATGCCTCAGCTACAAATCCATATCACGAGAAGATGAAGAATAAGACATTTGAGCCAGTGGGAACGTCAGGTGTACATGGTCTTAGTGCCTATGACAAGCAGAAGCTAATTGATGAAAATCATTCTGATTTACATTCTTATTTCATGGTATTTCCAGAGGATGTAAAAAAGGTTCAGGAAGGCTCATATACTGAAAGACTCCATACTGACATGGCAAGCACCTCAGGCCTTGTGTTCTTGAATGCTACATATAGCGAGAGTGATTATGATGCCGAGGTGGAGAGACTTTCCAAGATAAGCTGTACAATAAAGACTCAAATTTCTAAAAAAGAGGATGAATTTACTCAGGAAATCATGTATGATGATTCCATGTATAACTATCCTGCATATATTGCAGCAGATGGTAACTGTGGAACATATGAATATGCGCTTCTGGATGAAGAGAATCACATGATTACCTATGTATTAGTAAAATATCCTGATGATGAGATATTAAGACGATACAAAGACTATCTGAAAAAAGATAGAAAATCATATGATGACAGTGGAACTAATACCTGGGATAAATTTTCAATTTACGCTCATCAGTTTCCAGGAGATGACGGATTAACAGTTTACGATGGAGAATAATTATGAAGCTTGAGAAATTTAAACTAAGTAAAAAATTTTTAAACAGATAATAATCAAAGCAATATTACAATATAGTTTACGGAGCAGAGGCAGAATAATAAAGATAGCATTCGCACCACTGGAGTAATATAATACTCTAGTGGTGCTTTTTGTACCCAGAAGGGATGATGAATATGAAGACTAACAAGAGAAGACAACAAAACAGAATAAGCATAATATTGATAATCGTAGCATTATTGTTGATTATTGGATGCGTGGTTTATTTCCTCTGTGGAAAAATGGACGCAGGCCTAAAGGATAACAGTGATGAAGAAATAGCAGCAATAGATAATCCAATAACTTCGTTAGAGGATGAAGAATCTGAGGAACTAGATGCAACTAAATTAAATGAGCTTGAAGATTTATTCAACACAAATGAGTACAACGGCTTTTTGACATACGCATTTACGAATCCAAGCGAGATAAATTGGGATGAAGTAATATTCAATGGAGCTGGAATCAATAAAAAAAATATATCTCAAAAGGAGATAGATGAGTTCCTTAAGTTGACAGACAGTGATGAACTTAATACAGATTTACTTGCAATAGATAAGAATGACCTTCTTACTTATATGAAAGAGAAGGCTGGAGTAGATAGACAAGATGTAAATTTGTTTGAGTTAGATTGGATAATTAGTGATAAATACAATTGTTTATATGCTGAGCATGGAGATACAAATTTTATACCAGTTGAATGTATAAAAGGGGTGAAAAATGGTAGCGAAATCACACTGGATTTTAAGCCAACTAATGATGAGGGTTATGGAGTTTTAGATGTTAATCCAGATAGGATAATCACCATTGAAGAAACTGATACTGGCTATAGGGTGAAGTCTATGTATATCAATTGGGAGGATGGAAATAATCCAGATCAGACCTTTGATGTGGAGTTGCCTTTGTTTGAAGGTAAGTGCCGTTTGATTACATGGGATAGAAATGATGAAAAGAATGAAGATGCAAAGCTTCTTCTTACTGTAGATGGCAATTATGAGTGCGGTGATACTTTGGGCACATACGATAGAATTGAAGAAAACCATGTTCATATCAAAACTATCAGTGCAATTGGTCTATTTGATTATAATGCAGATGGACGCAAGGACATCGAGGTAATGGGAAAGAATTGGGAAGGTAAGGATGAGCTTGCTTTATTAAAATGTGAATCACCTTACGATGGGAATTATTCCTTCGTATTAGAGGCGGCTGAATCAAATATGATTTTGGCTCAGATTAAAGGCGAACTTACAATTCCAAATCTTAAGGCAGAGTTACTTGGAGATAATAAAGAGGGAACATTCTCTAATTGGAAGGATGCCTTCAAATTGGTTGCAAGACTTGCTTCTTCCAATGACGATTTGAGATTTAATCTTGCGTACATCGATAATGATGATGTGCCAGAACTTGTGGTAGATAAGCCGGGTTATAATGTTAGCGTCTATAAGTTTTCAAATGGAATCGCTCAGCCTGTTATTGAGGACTGGGGCTATGGAGTAGCTGGAAATCATGGCTACGAGTATGCGCCTAAGAAAAACTGCATAAGAAATTATAATTCAGATTATGCAGGAGCAATTATGTACACCAGCTATATCTCAATTCACGATGACGGCGAGGCAGTTGCAGATTATGAAGTAAAAACCATGAATTTCAAAGATTTAGATGGTGATGGTTTCCCATCCGATGAAGAACTTGCAGCAAGTGGCGCAGATGATTTGGAAATTAATATCGAGTATTCTTGTGACATTTGTGTTAATTCCGACGATGTGACTGAAGCTGGTATAAAAGAAAAGATTGATACTTTTGAAAGTACTTATGAATTCTCAGAACTCTGCGGAGAGCTTACATATGAAGAATTATTGGAGAAATTAAAATAATAGCTTAGGGCAGGCCCTAAGCTATCGGCATCAAAATATTTACACGGAAGATGTCATCATCGGCAGAAATAGTGATATTACCGTGATATTTTTCTACAAGATAGCGAACGCTTTTGAGGCCGTAGCCGTGGAGGTGCGCTTCTTCTTTCGTGGAAGCTGGAAGGCCATTGTGGAATTCCAGCTGGCTGTCATAATAGTTTTCAATCAAGATATGAACAAAGTCATTGCGGCGTCGCACGGTTAAAGAAATCATGCGGCGCTCTTTGTTTTCTAAAGAGGATACAGCCTCGATGGCATTTGATAAAAGATTTCCAAAGAGGGAATAAATATCAGCAGTATCCATGTGCTCCAAAAGCTGACCGTCAGCCATGCAGGTAAACTGAATGTCATTATTGGCACAGTAAAGCGATTTCTCTGTAAGGATTGTATCTAATGCGTGGTTATATGTGGCAATTTCTGCATCAAAGGTTGAGAGGAATTTCTCAGCCTGCTGTTGGAAAGAGCCAACTTCATCCGCATTTCTTCTAAGGAAATATTTTAGATCGTGGCAGTACATGTTGAGCATTTCCATGTTTTGCATAGAATCGTCATAGTGTTGTCTGTCATTTGCAATAATCTGCTCCAACACAAAAACTTCCTGCTCCATTTTTGTCTTCTCAAATAGTCCTAGCTGAAGTGCCAAGGTAAGGGCTGAGCAAACAATGGAGTAGATAGAAGTAACAGTTATTAAGTGATTATCCGTTGCGAAGTTCATTCTGTAGGAATTTAAAAATGTGGTGGTGAACATGGCAACAAGCGAAATGATTGTCAGGTACACATAGTTTTCTTTTAACTCAAAGTCGCGTCCAAGTTTTTTTGTAAGCAGGAAATATTCACTGACAAACACTATCGTAAATACGATAATCAAAACTGTGAATGAATATGCCAGCTTTGGAATTACTCCACCTACAAGAGTGAGCACAGAGTATCCTAAGTGCTGTATAGTAAGTCCCGCGGCTCCCCAGAAAAGTGCAGATAGGAAGCTTAGTTTAAAGCAGGCCGTAATTCCTAAAACAATAAAGAAAAACTGTAGAGCGTATGCTACGGTATCAAGCTCTAGAGGGAAAAATCCCCATAAGAAATTTAGCCCCACCACACATACTAAAGTGATAAGAAGTCTTGCCGAGAAATAATCTCGGCGCTCCTGATAAAAAAGCAGGATGCCTGTGGTGGCTAAAAGCTGTATTAAAACTATGAAAGGTGATAGGTGAAAAGCTATCATAGTTGTCCTCCTAGATAATTGGTTAGTTCATTTATAAATTCTTTCTTGCGAGGTCTGCTGATAGGAAGTACATGAGGACCGACCTTCACATCATTTCCCTGAATACCAGTAACAAACCTTAGATTTACAAGATAACTGTTATTGCATCTTCTGAAATCAAATTTGTATAGCTCGTTTTCCACATCTGAAATGGCACCACGGATATCGTATACGCCAGAAGTGGTGTGGTAGTAGAGTCTGTGAGAAAGAACCTCCACATAGTAAAGCTCGTCAGAGGAGAAAGTGTGCATCTCGCCCTTTGAAAGCACAGTAATAGTCTTCTTATCCTGCTGGCGAATGAGAGCCATAACCTTCGGCATTTTAAGTTTAAATGCATTTTCCTGAAGTG
>JAFYYE010000218.1 GCA_017557715.1 Pseudobutyrivibrio sp. | reverse complement strand
GTCCACGTCATTGAATGCCACCGCCAGTTTTTCATCAAAACCACCTACGCTATTGTAGTCCGCTTTGCTGGTAAGAAGACAAGCACCGGTCACCGCTGATAAATCCTGTACACAGGTGCTTCTATAGAAATATCCTACCTGCTCACGGCCGCTTCCCAAGAACTGAGAATTCGCAACTCCACCAAGACCTAAGATAAGTCCTGCGTGCTGTACTGTGTTATTTCCATAATATAATCTGGCACCAACAGCGCCCACATCACCACGTCTCACAAAGCCCATCATCTCTGAAATAGCATCTGCATTAATCATGCGAGTGTCGTTATTTAACAATAGAATGTACTCGCCATCAGCCATTTCCACACCATAATTTACAAGTGCCGAGAAATTAAACTGTCCCTTTGTATCAGGATGCGCCTCTGTAAAGTTAACAACCTTAGCGTTGATATCACTTCTGATTTCAAGCTCCTTGTAATACTCAAAAAGAGCTGCATCATCAGAATTATTTTCAACGATTATAAACTGAATATTTGGATAATCGGTATTTCCAACAATGCTATCAATGCACTGCTGCAAATCACTTTTATGATTCATGTTAGGAATAACGATTGATAAAAGAGGCTTGTCTGGCCACTCATAAATCGTACGGTAATACCCCAAGTGTGTGTCCAGCTCAACACGGGCCGGAACACCAATTCTCTTATAGTGTTCCTCCACTGCACGACGTCCGTTTTCGTATGCATACATCTTTGCCTCTGGGTGGTCCGCTGTAGATTCTGGATGAGTACGCCAATGATAAAGCACCCTTGGAATATGGTAAATATTTGTACACTGCTCAAGAATTCTAAGATCAAAATCATGGTCCTGAGCACCATCAAACTCTGACTTGATTCCACCACTAGCCTTTACCAAATCTGCTCTGGCAACAAAAAGATGTGTGATGTAATTATGTGAGCATAAAAGGTCAATATTAAAATCAGACTTAAAGTGTGGAAGGAAATATTCCTTGCCCTCCATGTCGATTTTGTCCTCATCGGAATAGATAGCCTCGATGCTATTATCCTCGTTTAATGCCTTTGCGATATAAAACATAGCATCAGGAGTGATAAGGTCATCATGGTCTGTAAAACCAATATAGGCACCTGTTGCAAGCTCCATAGCTGCGTTAGTATTGCCTGCGATTCCAGTGTTATCCTCAAGCTTTTTGTAGCGAATTCTATCATCCCACTGGCCACCTGTAGCCTTTAAAATAATATCCTTCAAACCGTCCTTTGGGCTTCCATCCCCAAGGCAAAGCTGCCAATTTGGATAAGTCTGGGCTGTAAATGACTGAATCAATTCTGTCAAAAATCTCTCAGGAGTGTTATACAAAGGGATAACAATACTGATAACAGGATTATACGTAAATACGGTATGTCTCTGCTTATCAAGCTCCGCTTCTGTAACAGGATGCTCCTTAAGGAATTTGCGATAACTATAGTGCTCCTGGTCATGACCAATAGCCTTCAAAAAAGTCTTTTTAACTGTTCTTTTTACACCGTAATGCTGAAGATACATTAGACCTTTTTCTATTTTATTTGTAGGTTCTTTGTACTCTTTTATCTCGCTCATAGTTTTTCCTATTTTAACTTTAATAGTTGTTTTTCAAAGCACTGCCAACTAACAAATGCAAGTGGCACTACTATCAGTGTGGACAACGCCAGATTAACGTATGGATCCATGGTCATAACATAAAATCCGTTTATATTTTCTTCAGGGAAATATCCCCTGTATTCCACTACCAACTGCTGCACTAAAAAAGACCAGATGTAGACACCATAAGAAAGGTCTCCCACCTTGTCGTATGCTCTTGAAATCTTATAATTCTGGAAGCCCAAATACATGATGATGTAAGAGCCTGCCAGCGCAAATGCTATTTCAAAATCAAAGAAAAATGTAATAAGTATCTGCACTCCAAGGGCTATCAAAAGCTTTTTCCTATCCAGCTTAATCTCATCCCTGTATAGGTAATACATGATGCCCATTGCAAAATGCAAAGTAAGGCGGAAAAGATTAACAAATGGTTCCTTTGACATTCCAAGGAAAAGCTCCTGAGTCCAACCGTATGTGAAAAAAACATATCCTGCTACAATCACTAATATAAATGGAAAAATCCCCTTCTTCCATCTTCTAAAAACCGGGAGAACGAAAAGCACCATGATATAACAAATCACTTCAAAACGAAGTGTCCAGATACTTCCATTTATACTCTTACTGATATGAGACAGGAACACTCCATGAAGCCTTGTGTAGGATGATGCAAAAAGCAGATTCATCAGGTAATCCTTCATGCTCACAGCAAAATACTCTTCACGAGTGTAGACTGTGTACATAGGGCCGATAATAAAGGCTGTCAGCAAAATAAAAAGCGCCAACAAAGGCCATATTCTAAGAAATCTTGCCTTTAGATATTTCCAAACATTATTCCCTCTATCGTAGCTTCTATATATAAGGAAACCACTAATCACAAAGAAGATATCCACAGCCACCTGACCAGACAGCGCCTTGTGAAATGTGAGTGTGTACATGATATCCTTTGACTGATCCGCAATACAAAGCGCCAGCGAATGCATGTACATTACCATAAAGGCTGCAATGAGCCTGATGAGATTTAAATTATTATTTTTACCCTGAGACAACTGCCCCAAAGTACTAGCCGCACTATTATTGTTCATATATATAATCGCAGTTTAACTGCATTCCTTTTTTTGCTATAATTCACTTGATTCTGAATAGGTAGTATTCTAGCATAATAAATAATAACATACAAACTACGTAAATACATTAATTTAGAGAGGTCTTTAACAAATTGACTGTTGATTTTAAAACAAAAATTAAGCCTAAAAGCTTATCCACAATAATCAAATTTTTACTGTCAGTTATCCTTACAGTTCTCACATTTTCCACCACTAAAAATAGCACTTACGTCATCGTAGGGCTGGTGGAGCTGGCACTTATTTTTATAATTTACAACCTGTTAATCGGAACAAATAAATGGCTTCGAATAATTGCAGAGCTACTTTTATTTGTGTTCAACGCCCAGATGATGGTGCTCTTCTTTGGAAACAGCTTCACCACACTCACCATGTTGAAAAATGTAAAGTTCTTACAGGACCTTGGTGGAAAACTAGTACCATATCTTCTTGGCACAATTTTGGTGCTCGCGCTCATTGTCATGCCAGTTGAACCACTTTTGAAGAATGCCAACAAGCGCATTATTCTTGGCTTATTAACAGTTCTTCTTTTGGCAGAGATTTTTATCCACAGTGATTATAAACGTTTCAGCCCAGTTCAGAGCTTCGCCACTCTTTTTGTTGATGAAATTCGCTATCAACATGTTAAACGAGCTGCAGCTAACCCAGAGGTTGCTCTTGCCACCTTCCACCGCGATTCTATAGAAGACGGAATACAAAAGCCTGCCGATTTATCAGAACAGCCAAATGTCATTGTGATTTCTACAGAAGGGCTCAGTTATAACATTATCTCAGACGAGCGAGATGTTATGCCGACTTTAAAGGATTTCGAAAAATCCTGCATCTCATTTAAAAACTACTATAACCACACCTTCCCTACTCTTCGTGGTGTTCAGGGGCAGCTGTACAGTGGTTACAAGCAGGAGGATGACAATCAGGCCAACAACCTTATTTCTCTCCAAAGCGTTTTAAAGTCCCAAGGCTACAAAACAGCCTTTATTAATACCGAGCCTTACAACGATGAATTCACATTATATCTAAATAACCTAGGATTTGATGAGATTATCGATGACCCGGCAAATGTTTCAGGTTACGCTAATGGCATGACAGATTTGGAAGCCTACAATCTTCTTAAATCATCAGCACATGAGCTCGCCTCTGATAGCCAGCCATTCTTTCTTGGCATTTACACCTTTGGCACTCACGTTTCCTTCGATTCAAAGGAGTACCAGTTTGGTGATGGTTCAAACGATGAGCTTAATAAGTTTTACAACTGCGACCAAATGTTTAATGCATTTTTGGAGGATTTCAAATCTTCTGAGTTGGCAGATAACACTGTTTTGATTTTCACTACTGACCATGCCACTTATGCAGACCAGTCATTTACTGATGCTTTTCCAGAGCATAAAAGGGACTGCACTGATTTAGATGTAATGCCACTGTTTATTTACTACAATGGAATCAAACCTCAGGCGATTGATGCTAACGGTCGTAATTCTCTTTGCTTTGCGCCTACAGTTCTTGATTTCCTTGATTTAGACACAGAGAATTATTTCCTCGGCACTAGTCTTTTTGATAAGAATGCCAGCACGGCATTTGATAGCATGTTTTATGATGCCTCCTATTTGATTAGCACTAAGGATTGCAAAATAAGATATCTGGATGATTTAGAAATAGAAGAATTTTTAAGTCAGGTGCTTGCTTACTACAGCGCCCTTGAAGTTCAAAGATAATAAAACACAAACGGCTTGGACTAAATATGGTCCAAGCCGTTATTATTATGGTAGTTGTTTATTATATTATGCAGTCTTTCTGTTATTGAAGAATGCCATTTCCTTCTCAAGAATCTTTGAGATATCGTTGAGGTTGTTAGCCTTCTCTGAAAGCTTGTTAACTGTATCTGCAAGTTCGAGCATAGATGCACGAGTCTCTTCTGTACTAGCAGCATTCTCCTGAGAAATAGCTGAAAGTGAATTGATTGTATCAGCAAATACCTTTGTAGCCTTGTCTGAACGATCTACGCTCTCAACAATTCTCTTTGTCACTGTAAGTGACTCATCAACGTTACCAATCATTGTATTAACTACATCGATTGTCTTATTAAGTACCATGCCCTGCTTCTCAACTGAATCCTGAACATGTCCTGCGTTTGTAATTGTAGCTCTAGAATCTGCTGCAAGAACAGCCATGATTCCCTGAATATTCTGAGCTGCATCTGCAGACTTCTCAGCAAGATCACGAATCTCGTTAGCAACTACTGCGAAGCCTCTACCAGACTCACCAGCTCTTGCTGCTTCGATACTAGCATTTAATGAAAGAAGGTTTGTCTGAGCAGCGATTGAATCAATAATCTCTACTGCCTCAACAACTGACTCTACAGCCTTGTTTGTCTTCTCAATCTTAGCAACGATTTCATCGATAGCATTGATTGTTTCCTCTGTAGAAGCCTGAAGTTCCTGCAAAGCTGCTGAGCTTGTCTGTGAATTATCATGCATATATCCTGCAAGCTCGTTCATGTGGTTTGTATTATCTGTAATTGTCTGGATAGCATCGTTGATTTCCTCAACGCTTGTAACTGCATCCTGTAATGAATCTGCCTGGTTAGATGCACCGTAAGCAACATTATCAACAGCACTTGTTACGTTCTCAGCTGTCATAGAGATAGACTCAGCTGTAACTGAAAGATACTGTGCTGATGTATCAAGCTCTGTAGATGAGCTCTTAGCGCTTCCGATAACTTCCTGAAGCTTATCTGCAAGTGAGGTGATAGCTCTTGCTGTCTGTCCAAGCTCATCTCTTCTGCATGTAATCTTCTCGCTTATATCAACATGAAGGTCACCAGTAGCAAGCTTATCAATAGCCTTAACATTTGCCTTGATAGCATTTACCATTCTGATTGCAGCTAAAATTGAAACTGTGATAATTGCAATCATAGCAAGGCCGCCAACAATAATCATTTTTAACATTACCTGATTTATATAACTAAAAAGATCAGCCTTTGGCATACCAACGAAAGCAAGACCGTAACAAACATCGTTATAAATAAGTGGCTGGTATACTACGTAGTACTTCTCACCATTGATGTTTACGTCCTTTGCTGTATAGCCATCAGTAGCATTAGAAACTGTTTTATAAAAATCAGCATCTAATTTATCACCTGCTCCGTCAGCAATTGTTGAACGCTCGCTTACATCACCAAGGAAAAATGCATACTCATATCCTGTTGCTTCCTTTAAATCTTGCTCAAGTGTTGAGTTATCAACCTTTGCATTGTGCTCAGTAAGGTTTAACACCTGAGCATATGTCTGGCATGAAGCCTTTAAACCGCGCATTGTATCATACTCTAATCCGTTGATTAAGTTATATACACTCATGCTAAGATTAATTGCACCAAGAACAGTCATTGTGATAACTACCATTCCTATAAGTGCAATTTTGATAGTTGGTATTCTATTCATAATTATTACCTCTCTTCTGTTCACACAAAAAACACAACTACGAAAGAATACACATTTTTTTCACAATTTAATATAGTAATAATAAACAAAAAGTTATAGATATGCTTGTAATTAATTTACAATGCATTTTCTATAACTTTTACACCTAGTGAGTATTATTACTCGTCTATTCTTCTTTTAATCTATACCATCCATCCAAAATAGAGAGGTTTGGATTGTAGTATGGATCGCCCTTTTCAAGGATATCTGGCCAAAGCTTTTCAAGCTTCTCCACCTCTGAATTAAAGCGGGCAACCTTTTCACCTGTATCCTCATAACCACGAGACTTTGACTCGTAGTGATAAAGCTCAGCGTGAGGATTGTAAACTACAAGGTATCCCTTATCGCGAACCCTCATACAGAAGTCCACATCATTAAAGGCAACGGCCAAATCCTCTGTGAGACCGCCAACCTCATCAAATACATCCTTACGAACCATAAGGCATGCTGCAGTAACTGCTGATAAATCCTGAGTAGTAACTGCGCGGAACATATATCCTGGCTCGCTTCGCTCAAGACCAACAAATGTATGGCCTGCGATTCCACCGATTCCCATTACAACACCTGCATGCTGCACTGTGTTATCAGGATAGTAAAGAAGCGCTCCACAAATACCAACATCTGGACGCTGGCAAACATCAACAAGCTCTCTGATACAGCCTTCGTTAATGATTTCTGTGTCGTTATTTAATAACAAATACATCTCACCGCTGGCCGCCTTTGCTCCGCAGTTGTTGATTGCAGAGAAATTGAAGCCTGGTGTCTCGTAACGAACAATCTTAACATCTGGGCGGCCTTCGATTGACTTGTAATATTCGAAAGTCTCTGGCTCAGTAGAATTGTTCTCTACGATAACGTATTCGATATTCTTATAATTGCTCTTTGCATCAATTGACTTGATACATTTATCCAAATCATCAGTGTGATCCTTATTAGGGATGATGATGGAAACAAGCGGCTCCTTATCCCACTGATAGATTGTGCGATAACATCCATAGAAGGTATCCTGCTCAACCTTTGCTGGAATTCCAAGTCTGTCATAGTGAGCCTGTACTGCCCTTGCGCCTGCATCAAAAGCATAAAGCTTGCTTTCTGCTGACATGGCAGTGGAAGCTGCGTGGCTTCTCCAATGATAAAGTGCCTTTGGAACATGGTGAACATTTCCAGCTGCCTCACAGCAACGAAGAATGAAATCGTGATCCTGTGCACCATCATATTCTTTATTAAAGGCTCCCACCTTCTCATAAATATCACGACGGAAAATGAAAAGATGGCAAATATAATTTACAGAACAAAGTAAATCTAAGTTGTAATCTGGCTTGAACACTGGCTCAAAGTATTCCTTTGAATCCATGGAAATCTTGTCCTCGTCAGTGTAAATAACATCGATGCTACGGTCGTTATTAATGGCCTTCACACACTCGTACATTGCATTTGGAGCAAGTGTATCATCGTGGTCTGAAAGTACGATGAAATCACCTGTTGCCAAGGCAATAGCAGCATTTGTGTTATCTGAAATACCAAGGTTTGCCTCAAGGTGTGTGTATTTTACACGGCTGTCGTTACCGTATTTTTTTGAAATAAATTTACCAAGGCTATCATCTGGGCTTCCATCTGCAAGACAGAGTTCCCAGTTGCTGTAAGTCTGAGCAACAATTGAATCAACAAGCTCCACAAGGAACTTCTCTGGAGTCTGATACATTGGCACTACAATACTCATAAGAGGATTGTATTCGAACTTCTCATCACGCTGGCGCTGAAGCTCCACCTCTGTAGGGCCAAAGCTTGTGAGGAAATCCATGTATGTGTACTTTGGTGCATCAGCATTCTTAAACTTATCAATAGCATGCTTGATAGTTGCACCAAGACCATTGTCCTGACGGTAAAGCTCGATACGCTCCCAGAGAGTCTTCTTTGGAAGAAGATTTCCGCCTGTGAGAACGTGTGGAGTGTCTACCTTGCAATCGTAAACCTGACCGTTTGCAGTGATTGTAAGACGAAGCTTTTTGTAATTGCCCTTATCAAAAACAATTTCAAGACCGGAATCACACTTTTCTGTAAGCTCTGGATAAACGCCATAAACATCCTTACGGAACATACGCTTCACAGAAATTGGAATCTCTGTGTTGCCATCGTAAAGATGGAACTCCTCTGGGACATTTCCGATTGCCCAGCCAAGAATCTGAATCTTGTCATCAGTAACTGCTGCACGCTCAAGATTGTATTCGTATTCCTTCTTAAGCTTTTCAAGATCTTTTCCAGTAGCCTTATAAACCACGCTTCTTGTGTCACCTAATACACAAATGAGCTGTAAAGACTTTACATCCTTTAGATTCTCTGGGAGTGTGATTTCACCTACGTACTCCTTTGAAACGCTCTTATGAGCTGCGATGTAGCGGCGGCGAACCTCGTTGCCCTCGTTGAGGGTGATGTCCATCTTGTAAGGCTTACCGTTCATCTCTGCCACAAGGTCGTAGCCCTTAGGATTATCGAATGGATAAAATCCCTGGAATAATAATGTATTTTTCTTTGTTAAATGGTATCTGATGAATACCACATTAAAAGTATCTCTCATCTATTCAACCTTCCAAGTACCTGTCGATACATCAAATTTCTGCACACCATCATTGCAGTAGTTATCCTCCACAAGAAGGGCTCCCGCAATATTCTCAGTCAATGTGCCAGCAGCTATTATATCATGGAAAAGATTTTCCACAACCTCTGGAGAAACAAGTTCGTGCTCGCCCAGATTCTTAGTAACACTAGCGTACTGACCAACATAATCAAGAATTCCGCTCTGAAGCTTCTTAACGTCCTCGCTAAGATAATCATCAGACTTGTAGTGTGGCTTTGGCACACCGTCTTCCATAGTGAAGTTTATAAGCTGACCGTATGGTGCCGCAAGGGCATTCTCGAGGAATAGCTGATATTTCAGCACCTTGCTTGAATCGATAAGACGTGGGTCTGTAATCTCATAGATTGCATCAGCCTTGCCACCGATTCTTTCTGGCTTGTTTGAATGAAGAGCAAGATAATGTCCCTCAATATTTCTGCCAGTAAGCTTCATAAGGAAGTACTGAATTGTTCCTGAGAAACCAACATCTACAACTGCCAAATCAGATGCTCCCGCGAAAGCTTCTCTGATGTATGTCATATATGCTTTTCTTTCGGCCTTGGCCTTCTCTAAAATCTCATCCTTGTATGCTGCCAGTTTTTCCATTAGCTCATCTGGAAGCTGGTCGTACTCAATGTGTCTGTCCTCATCATCTGCATGAAGCTGAATTCCGAAACGCTCCTGCAGGAATGTGCTGTATGCACCCTTGAACTTCTGAGATGCAAGCTCGCGGATATCTTCTTCAGTTTCAAGAGCTGCCACTGAGCAGGCACGACGTGATGTAAGGAAATATACCATATCAGGAGTGTCTATTCCCTTGCCATCGCAGTATGCCTTAATCATACGCTCAAGCATGTAGCCTTCTCTCGAAAGGAGAAGAAGACGCTGATTCTTCTTTTTATTCTCAGACACAATCCACTCTACAAAGCTTGTGAGAAGTGGACCTAAAACTGTGTAACCAAAATCATAAATATTATCAAAATGAATCTTACCATCTTCCTTAAATGCAAAAGGCGAATTGAAGAGCGCACCAGAAAGTGACTGTCCAACCACGATGGAATTAATAAGGTTTTCCTGGGCTACCTGTCTGAAATATGGGAAATCAGACAGCTCTAAAAGTGCACTTGAGTTAAAAATAATGTGGTTTGGAATGCACTTTTCCATAGGAATCTGTGAATCGCTACGGAAATTATCACCAACATGGATAAATGTGTTTGGATCATAATTGCTTCTAAGCATATCCCACATTGAACCATCATCTTTTCTGAATCCAACCTCGCAGGAAATCAGAAGCTCGTCATAGTAGCTGATGCCACATTTATGAAGAAGTCCTACGATTTCTGCACGGCTAAGATACATATCACTTACAAGAATAACTCTCTTGCCCATGCGCTTTAATGCATTGTAAACATCCACCATATCCTTACGTGGAATGCAAAGTGATGTCTCTAAATCAAGCTCCATCTTTTTGATGTCCATGGCGATGTTGCCAAGAGTCTTATCCTTGGCAATCTCCACATAAATCTTATCAATAGTGGTGAGAGCGCCATATTTTGCTGTAGCGGCTGCCTCGGCCTCCTTGCGAAGCTTAAGGAAATCCACATCAAGCTGGAACTTACTCTTAATAATCTGCCCAAGCATCACAAACAAATCGTCTGGATTGTAGATAGTGCGGGCAATAAGTGTATCAAATATGTCAAAGGATATTACGTCATATGTGCCAAGCTTCATAACAAGAAGCTCTTTGTCGTTTTTAATACTATCCATGTAAGGGCGCAAGCTTTTGTTCTTAAAGGTGACTCCGTCAGAATTAAGAATATAAGAATCGTAACCCTGCTTCTTTGTGATAAATGGAACTACACGCTCCAATGCATGAGCCAATGTTCCATCTGTCTGACCTGCCTCCTGTGGGAAATCCTCATAAGTGTAGCCACGCTCAAGAAGTGGGCGCATAGCATCTGTGCTAGCCCAGAAGAATGAACCTGCTGGATAGTTGAATACCACTGGCATGTCGCCAAGCTCGTATTCAGCAAAAAGCTGCTTGCCAAGCTCCACGTTTGCAAGCCATGAGTAGGCAATCTCTGGAATCTCTGTGTAAATATCTGGATAAATAAGACCAGCATTCTGATTCTTGAATAAATCCAAAATGTAGTTAATCTGCTCACCTGAGCCAAGGAGTAAGTTGAGACAATACTGTCTCCAGCCCATCTTCTCTGAACCAGAATAAAGAGATTTCTTCGAATGAACATGAAGGAAATAATCATGCTTTAAAATCTCAGAAGCAAATGGTCCATAAAGTGGTGCAATATCACGACCTCGGTTTGGAAGACGGCGAACATCAACAACACCAGTATTCTTAAGCTCTTTGAGCTTGGTCTTTACTGCATTTAAATCTCCGTCCTCGCGAAGGGAAATATATAAATCAAACTTGTAAGGAATGTTCGATAAGTAGCTTACAAACTCTGGGAGCAAATCCTCATAGAACAGATGGATATGCACAGCAAGAGTTGGCTCCTTGTCTGTAGGATTTTCCTTGCGCTCCTTTGCAAGCTGACGCTCACGCTTTTTCTCTTCCTTGCGAGCGCGCTTTGCCTGACGAGCTGGAGTATCCTCGCCCTTTAATGTGTCTCGAACGGATCTAAAGCTTTCGATTGTTCTGTAAGCCTTTGAACCAACAATCTCATCATACTTAGCCTGAAGGATGGTGTTGGCAGCCTCGATATTTCGGATGTGGGTGTCCTTTGCTGCGATAAGCTCCTGAAGCTGCTTTATCTGATAATCACGGCTGGCGATAGTGAAATCTGCCGCTGTTTTATTGTTGTCAGCTATGTGCTGCTTGAGCTCTGCGATATTCTTGTAATCCTTGAAGCAATACTGGCTCTGGAAATGCTCCTCCATCTTCTGATAGATTGGCTTTTCTTCGTCAGGAATCTCAACAAAGCTTGGTGTAAGACCACCAAAAATCATTCCTCGATAGAGAACGTAATTGATAGGAATAGGGAAGTCGAAGGTCCACTCGTAGTCGATAATCTCCCAACCTCTGTCAGTTGTAATGATATTATCAAAAATTAAATCTATATCTAAGAACCTAGCTGCAAGCACTCCCTGTGGGAATTCTACCTGTCCGAATACTTCCTCAAACTCTGGAGTAGACTGGAACTCTGAAGCATGTGGCATATATGCCTTCTTGATAGCTTCTACAAAAGCAACAGTATCCTTACCGCTTAATCGACCACCCTCAAGAAATTCACTTTCGATATTTCCGTCTACATATTTACTTTCATTTACGCAAAAATCAGAGCCCTGCAGTGTTTCCTGCAAGCCTCTGTAATTATCGTAGACCTTTGAAATATGCCCCTTTGACTCTTCGCTGTAGGGCTTTTTAATAACAACCTTTTCGCCGTCCCTCTCTACAATCTCTGTGATTATATTGAAACGGGGATTACGCTCATTGGAGAGCTTTGCATATAATAATCTGTCCATTATGCTCGTGCTATAAGCAGGTAGTCACCTGCGCCTCCTCCCATGTAGTC
This sequence comes from Pseudobutyrivibrio sp., assembly GCA_017557715.1. GTDB lineage: Bacteria > Bacillota > Clostridia > Lachnospirales > Lachnospiraceae > Pseudobutyrivibrio. The sequence goes on along the minus strand of JAFYYE010000218.1, from coordinate 5,467 downwards.
CTCAGAATAAATCTCTGTGGTATATAAATAATCTGGATGCAGTCTAAAGGTTTCAATGTTGTCAAATCCTGCTTCCTTAAGGAGTTTTTTAGTGAAATCAGAGAGCCTGTCCTTTTCTGACAGTGCATACACAAGACGTCCTTTATCAGCAAGCATTGTCTTAAGTGTAGCTGGCGTCTCTGCCAAACCACCTATATTAAAAATAATGTCAAACTTGTTCTTTATATCTGAGATATCAATCTTTGAGATAGAAGCTGGAAGCAAACCTATCACCTCCTCCTTATCCCTTTTATATCCATCTGTCACGCCAACAGTTGTCTCGGAAGATTTCTCCTCAAGCCATTCCACAAGGGAAACGCTGTCAGGATCAACCACCAACACTTTATCGCTGGACAGAATATTTACAGGTGAAAGGGCATTGCTTCTAAGGTGTGAATACAACTGAACCGCATCAATTGTAGCCTCATCAAAAATACGCCGATTGTATTTTTCCTGTATCATATGAACCTCCATCATCCATAATTAATTCTAGAATTAATTATTTTACTTTTTCAACGGTGACAACTGAATTCATATCATAATACCCAACAGTGTTCTTAGTGCTAACAACTGTGATATTCATAACATCATAAAGTCTGTTGTAGGCAACAAAATCTGCCCCGTCAAAGCCTGTGCAGCTGATAGACATAAGGTACTCGCCGCCCTGCATATCCATTCGCTGTGTGAAGGTAGCTACGTATTCGCTGCCCTCCTTACAAAGACCCACATCGCACTTCTCGTACATAGTGTTTGTGCCTGTGACGTCAATTCCCTTTATTGTCTTAAATGTAAGAGTAAAAATTGGATTTTCAATATCTGTATTAAAGTGCACCTTTGACTTAACTGTGAAGGTGCTGCCCTTTACGATTGCATTTGTGAAATTGCCATTATCATCGATTACGGCAAAATCCACGATGTTTGCACGGCCATCGCCATACTCGTTAACATTTGGATTAATCTGATAGTGTGACTTCCAAGCGCCTTCTGTATCATTAATATCGATTGCAGGCTTCTGCTCCTGCTCAAGAGACTCAGCAAACTTGCTCTTGCTTCCAAGATGTGGCTCCTGTCCAACAAGGATTTTCTTGTAAATATCAATCATATCCTTTGGTGTGCCCTCTGCCACCTTATCGCCCTTGTTGATAAGAACGGCTCTGTCACAGTATTTGCTGATAGCGCCCAAATCGTGAGAAACGAAAAGGATTGTCTTTCCTGCTTCCTTGAACTCTTCGAACTTCTTGTAGCATTTTGCCTGGAAGAAAACATCTCCTACAGAAAGTGCCTCATCTACAATGAGAACCTCTGGGTCGATATTGATAGCTACCGCAAATGCCAAGCGGACAAACATACCTGAAGAATAAGTCTTAACTGGCTGGAAAACGAACTCGCCAATATCTGCAAAATCAAGGATATCATCAAGCTTTGCATCGATTTCTTCCTTGGTGTAACCAAGCATTGTACCATTTAAATAAATGTTTTCGATTCCTGTGTATTCCTGATTAAAGCCTGCTCCAAGCTCCAAAAGAGCTGAAATTCTGCCATCTACATTTACCTCACCGTGAGTAGGTGAAAGCACGCCTGTTATAATCTTTAGAATTGTAGACTTTCCAGAACCATTAGTTCCAATAAGTCCGACGCATTCGCCCTTCTTAACATTAAAGGACATATCTTTAAGAGCGTAATGCTCTTTATAATTCTTTTTTCTTGTGAGACCAAGGGTATCTGCCACTCTGGCCTTATTGCTATCAAAAAGCTTGTAAACCTTGTCTACATGCTTTACTTCTATAACGTAATCGCTCATATCGTCTCCTAAATTACACTATTCATAGCAATTCTACCACATTTTATATTAGCGGGCAAAGTAAAAGGGCACCGCCCCCAATTGCGGTGCCCTCATGCTTTAGGTGACCCCAACACCTAAAGTGGGTGTATATCATGGCAACTATGTATTACTGCATTTACGAAATTAACTAATCTTTATGATTAGTTAATTTCTACATAGTCAGTGATTACTCCGTCAACACCAAGTCGCTGAAGGGAAAGCATTTGTCCCTTAGTCTCTGGTGCATATGAATATACCTTGCTCCCTGCCTCATGAATAGCTCTCACGGTACGTGGTGTGAGGGTCTTCATATTTACCCCGTAATACTCAGCTGGGAACTTTGTAGGAAGTGTCGACTTACCAAAGGAAGCCAGTTTCATAATTGGCTGGTCAGGATTGATAGCCTTGATTCCTGTTAGATAATCATAATTAAATGATAAGAAAACCACCTTATCTAAAAGCCCATACTGCTGAACCTTCTCGTATACCTGTCCTGCAAACTGAGAATCTTCTCCAATATCCTTAAGTTCGCAGAATATACGCATATTTGTAGATTGAAGCAAATCTAAAACCTGATCTAAGGTTGGAATTCGCTCTCTAGCAAACTCTTCGCTGTACCACTCACCTGCATCAAGCTCCAAAAGTTCTTGGTAAGTGTGGTCTGCAATTGTGGTCTCTCCGCCGTTTACCTTCTCCAAGGTGTCATCATGATAGATAACTAACTCTCCATCTTTTGTCTTTCTAACATCGAATTCCACAGTCTTAGCCCCATGTGCATAGGCCCCCGCAAACGCACTTAGGGTGTTCTCTGGATAAGCTCCTGAGTATCCTCTATGAGCTACTACCTGAACCACTATATCTTCATCAGCATTGGCTGGTAAATAATTGAATTCATTTAAGAATGCAAAAGAACAAAGCAAGGTCACCAAGCTGATTGCGACGGTTCTCCCCACTTTAGAATGTAACTTACCCCTCATATTCAAGCCCCCTCTCTCTAGTTAGTTATATTTTAGCATAACACTCCATTGAGGGGCCTTTTTTGTACAAAAAAAATTGCCCGAAATCCTCGGGCAATTTTTAGGCAAATTTATAAAACATCCGCAAATTGTGACTGCAATTTACGGAATATATGAGTTCCCAACGCGAAGGCGACGAGTGTGAAAATCCAGAAGTATGCGGTAAGGCATGGGCGAGCCCAAAATGCTGTGTGCGATATGAAGCAATCGCGATATCCGCTGGTGATGTAATACATTGGGTTCAGCTTTAAAACTACAGCCAGCCATTGTGGCATTTCCTCCACCATCTTGTCATAGTTCCACATGATTGGTGTGGCCCAAACTCCCACCTGGAGAATGATATTCACAAGCTGCGCCATATCCTTAAAGAATACACAAAGTGCGCTGGTGAGATAAATTAATCCAATAACAAGAATCATCATCGCAAAGGAATAATAAATCACCTGTAAGAAATAAGGTGTAATTCCAAAGCCATAAAATAAAGCAATAAGCAATGTGAACAGCACGAAAAATCCATGAACGAACAATGATGAGATTGCTTTTACAATTGGAAGTACATTTATTGGGAATACTACCTTCTTAACAAGATAATTGTACTCATGAAGCACAATTGTACCTGCTGAAAGTACCTCGCTAAAATAAAACCAAGGAACAATACCTGCTGAAAGCCAAAGAACGAATGGCGCATCGATACCTGCTCTTGTTCTTTGGGCACCTGCGCTTAATGCCTTATCAAACACAATCCAATAAACAAGGACTGTAACTACAGGCTGTACGAACGCCCAGATTACACCAAGTGTGGAGCCAGCAAATTTTTGCTTGAAATCGTTCTTTGCAAGCTTTGCTATTAATTTTTTGTTCTTAATAATGTCTTTAATCATACTTGTAAATAGATACCTCTGAATTATTAAATACTAATTTAAGTTTTCTGTTGGTTGGCTGATAATCTGGATGCCCCTGCTTTGTAACCACAAGATAATCCACTCCACTAACCTCAATGGCTGCCTGTGCCTCTAAGAAATCCTGACTGTAAAATTTCTCATTCATAGAAAGCTTAGCCCCTACCTGCTCCTCGGCTATATCTGAATAATCATAGCCCTCCAGATAGCACTGTCTCTCTGAAAATGCTCCCGCATAGAAATAAATATTTCGGTAATCAAGATCCTCTGTAAGCCTGTCAACTGCTATCAATGAATCTTCTGGTGTGTTGTCCCTAAGCCATAGATAGGCTTCCATTGTATCAGCTGAAACAAGATCAGCCCTGTCTCCAGCAGCTGTATTATATATTTTATTCTGCTTATAGTCTGAATGAGCAAAATATACTATATCCAGCGCAAGCAATAATGACAGCATAAAGAATGCAAAATGCATAAGCTTAAACATTATAGACATCCTATGCTGAATTAAATATCTGATAGAACAATAAAAGATTAGTCCTGCACAGGTAATAACAAAATATCCCTGAGACAAACCTGGAACGCTAAAAATGCTGTAGCCGATTAGTCCCATTAGCGATGCACCAATTGCGAACCAATCAAAAATATCTCCAATAACCCCTTCTTTATTAAGGGTTCTAAACTTTTCAACTGTAAATGCTGTAAATGGAATCACACATGGTCCCATTATAAAAATAATAGATAGGATTACTGCTATTATAACCCATGGAAACGCCATGTAATCCATGCCAAGCTTTGTAAATATCTGACCAACTCTTCCCGATTCCAATGTGCCCTGCAAAGTAACTGTAGTGGCACGATTATTGGCACCTGAAGAATGCAAGCCGATAGTTACTAATATGTAAGTAAATACAAATCCAAAAGTTAAAGCTAAATTATATAATACCTTTTGTACATGGAAATTCCTGGTAATTATCCACTCGATAGCAAATACAGCCCATGATATTCCCACAATAATAACACCAGTTGTACCCTTAAAACCTGTAGCTGCTGCAGACAAAAGATAAAGGGCTATTATATTGGTGATTGCGACTTTATCATACCATATCTCAGCAAGCACATCGATGATAAGAATCGTCAGTGACAGCGCCAATCCCATAGCATTTATATTGCTAAAAATATGATTATCAAGCCATGAAACAGGAAGTCTTCCACCAACTACTACCAGTGGTAGCATTGCAATTCCTGAAAGCATTAATCCTGCGCAGTAAAACAAATACTTAGGCGTTGAAACCTCTTTGACTCCGCGGATGCGCTCACCAAGAGTAATTAGTGCCATTGTAAGTGGGAATGCACAAATAAGTGCATTTCCATTGAGATACAATCTAAATGCATCCATGCCGAAAATATGCTTACACATGGCAAATATCAGCTCATAGAAATAATGATAATAGAAGGTAAGACCATCTATTCTAATGTCTGTAGCCGGAAAAGATCGGCTTAGTGAAACTATATTTCCTGTGTGGAAAAGATAGTCGTGATAAACCTGAGTTGTAATTCCATCTAAGGCGAATAGGTATTTTGCCTGGAAGTTCAAAGTGGACACTACATAGATGAAAATGAAAATGATTACGTAAGTCCATCTGAAATATTCTGTAGCATTAAAAAGCGAAGGGCGACCCTTCTTAGCATAT
>JAFYYE010000217.1 GCA_017557715.1 Pseudobutyrivibrio sp. | reverse complement strand
TGTTTAATGGAGGACTTGTTCCTACATATATGGTATATACGAATATTTTTAATTTGAAAAATACTTTTGGGGCCTTATTGTTTCCAGGATTATTGATGAATGCATTTAATATTATGCTGATGAAATCATACTTTGTATCAAGTATTCCATCAGAAATTTTGGATGCAGCATATATCGATGGGGCATCACAGACAATGACATTTTTTAAAATAGTTGTTCCACTATCAAAGCCTATCATGGCAACAGTTGCTTTATTTGCAGGAATTGGTTATTGGAACGACTGGATGAACGGTTATATCTATATAACAAAGAGGACGGAGCTTTATTCTGTGCAGAATCTTCTTAACAGAATGATGCAGAATATTCAGTTCTTATCACAGTCCAGCTCTAATGTACAAAATGCAAATGCTGGATTATCAGCTATCCCACTTGCTTCTGTCAGAATGGCCATGGCGACTGTAGGTATCCTGCCTATTATCATCATGTACCCATTTGTACAGAAACACTTTGTAAAGGGCATAACACTCGGTGGTGTTAAAGGTTAAAAAAGTTTATAAAAGTTAATAAAAGTGGCTAGGGCATAGGACCCTAGCCACTTTTGCGTTTGTTCTAAATTCAATTGATGGCCAACTATAAATTTTACCGATTGTAAAACCTATTGACTCAGTAGGCGAATAGGTTTAACATACCAACATGTAAAACATATGAGACAAAAACAAGGGGAGAGAGGAGGTCAGCATGAAAAGCGTACTTTGTTTTGGGGACTCAAATACATATGGATTAAAGCCAGATGGAAGTGGTCGATATGACAAGAATGAAAGATGGACGGGTATTCTTTCACAGATGCTTGACCGCGATGAGTATGAGGTAATTGAGGAAGGACTTGTTGGTCGCACTACAGTGTTTGAGGACAGTACAAGAATCGGTCGCAACGGTTCCAAGCTTCTTCCAGTTTTATTAGAAAGTCATGGCCCAGTTGATACAGTGGTGTTGATGCTTGGCACAAATGATTGTAAGACAGTATATAACGCATCATCTACACTGATTGCCAGGGGCACAGAAATCCTTCTTAAGCAAATAAAGGCAAACAACAGCAATGCACAGATTTTGCTACTGTCGCCAATTTATCTAGGTGAGCAGGTTTGGAAGCAGGAATACGATCCTGAGTTTGATGAAAAATCTGTTGTTGTTTCCAAAGAGCTTAAGGCAGTATTTGCAAAGCTTGCAGAGGAATTTGACTGTATGTTTTTGGCAGCATCTGATGTGGCGAAGCCTTCAGAAACGGATCAGGAGCATATGGACGTAGAAAGTCACAGGTTCCTTGCAGAAGCTGTTTATAAAAAATTGATAGCAGCGTAAAAATCAAAAAAATAGAAAAGAGGAAGATTGAAATGAAAAAGAATTTTTTAAGCAAAGTAACAGGATTAGCATTAGTAGGAACACTTGCAGTTTCAGGACTTACAGCTTGCGGTTCAAGTGCATCATCAAGTGATGTAGCATCAACAGGAGAGGATGCAGTAGAGGCAAGCTCAGAGGCAGCAGGTTTTAGAACATTAGATGAAATTAAAGAGAGCGGAACAATCAACATCGGTGTTTTCTCTGATAAGAGTCCATTTGGTTTCGTAGATGAGAATGGTGAGTACGCCGGCTATGATGTTTACTTTGCAGAGCGTATCGGTCAGGACCTTGGTGTAGAAATCAATTATGTATCCACAGAGGCTGCAAACAGAATTGAGTACCTTCAGACAGGAAAGGTTGATATCATCCTTGCAAACTTCACAGTTACAGAAGAGCGTGCTCAGGAGGTTGATTTCGCACTTCCATATATGAACGTAGCACTTGGTGTTGTATCACCTGATTCAGCAGTAGTTGAAAGCCTTGATGATATTGGAGCGGATGATCAGATTATCGTAATTTCTGGTACAACAGCTGAGACATATCTTACAAAGAACTACCCAGACATCAAGCTTCAGAAGTACGATGCATACGCAGAGGCAAAGACAGCATTCGAAAACGGCAACGGCGTAGCTTGGGCAAACGACAACACAGAGGTTATCGCATTCTCACTTGAGAACGAAGGTTATACAGTAGGTATTCCTTCACTTGGTGATCAGGACACAATTGCACCAGCTGTAACAAAGGGTAATGAGACACTCCTCAACTGGCTCAACGAGGAAATCGAAACACTTGGCGCAGAGAATTTCTTCCACGCTGTCTATGAGGCAACACTTCTTGATACTTACGGTGCAGACTACGAGGATACATTAGTATTAGAAGGTGGCAAGTAAGATTTACACATAATTCGCATATGTGATATGAAAGGAACATCAATCTTAGGTAATGGATAAGGATATTCTTATTGAATATCTCCCACTATATAAGGATGCACTCTTTCTTACACTTAAAATTGGATGGCAGGGCATTTTTCTAGCTTTCTTGATAGGACTAATCGGCTCTGCCATTCTTCATTTTAAAGTGAGAGTGTTAAAGAGCATCGTGGGAGTATATATAGAAATTTTCAGAAACACACCACTTTTGGTGCAGTTATTTTTTATTTATTTTGCCTTGCCAAAGGTGGGCATACAAATTACAGCAGAGTCTTGCGGTGTATTGGGACTTGGTCTTTTGGGTGGAGCCTACATGATTGAGACCTTCCGAAGCGGAGTGGAGGCAATACCAGTAATTCAGACAGAAAGTGCAGCAAGCCTTGGGATGAATCAGTTTCAGATTTTATGGTATGTTATCTTGCCACAGGCGATTTCCATAAGTGTACCGGGACTTCTTGCAAATGTAATTTTCCTATTAAAGGAGACCTCGGTATTTTCAACAATCAGTCTTATGGATTTAATGTTTACAGCAAAAGACCTGATTGGAATGTATGCAAAAACAATAGAATGTCTTTTCCTTTTGGTAGTGTTCTATTTGATAATGCTACTTCCTATTTCAATAATAGGAGCAGTAGTAGAAAGGAGGATGCGCTATGGCCAGTTTGGGGATTGATGTTTTATTTAAAGGTACAAACTTTCTTAGATTGCTCCAGGGATTATGGGTTTCTATTGAAATCAGTTTGATTTCTGTAGTGCTAAGCATCCTTCTTGGTTTAATAGTTGGAGTGTTGATGACAATTAATAACAAGATTCTTCACGCAATCCTAAAGGTATATTTGGAGACCGTAAGAATCATGCCACAGATGGTACTTTTATTTATTGTATATTTTGGAACCACAAGAGTTTTTGGCTGGGATATGTCCGCTGAGGCATCGGCGATATTCGTATTTACGTTTTGGGGAACTGCAGAAATGGGAGATTTGGTTAGAGGTTCAATAAAGAGTATCCCAGTCATTCAATTTGAATCTGCACTGGCTCTTGGTATGGATAAGATTCAGACATACTTTTATATTATTCTTCCGCAGACAGTAAGGAGACTTATTCCACTTTCAATAAACCTTATTACAAGAATGATTAAGACTACATCCCTTGTGATGATGATTGGTATAGTAGAGGTTTTGAAGGTGGCGCAGCAGATAATCGAAGCAAATCGAAAGGTTTCTCCTAATGCTGCATTCGGAGTATTTTTGGTGGTTTTTTTACTATATTTCATAGTGTGCTGGCCTATAAGCAGGCTTGCCACTTACTTGGAAAAAAGGTGGGCATAGATGAGCGAATTATTAAAGGTTACACATTTACATAAGGAATTTGGACCAAATGTTGTACTTAAGGACATTAATTTGTCGGTAAAAAAGGGAGAGGTAGTTGTAATCATTGGTCCATCCGGCTGTGGTAAAAGTACTTTTCTTCGATGTTTGAATGGTTTGGAGGAAATCCAAAGCGGAGTGATTACAGTGGATGGACTTCCAGTGGAGGCTGGAAAGCGTGATATTACAAAGCTTCGTCAGAAGATTGGAATGGTATTCCAGTCCTACGAGCTTTTCCCTCATAAAACTGTTTTGGAAAACATTATCTTAGCGCCAACTAAGGTGCAAAAGCGTACAAGGGAGGATGCTACAAGAGAAGCCTTAGAGCTTTTAGACAAGGTAGGTCTTGTAGATAAGAAGGACTATTATCCTCGTCAGCTTTCAGGCGGACAAAAGCAGAGAGTAGCAATTGTAAGAGCACTTCTCATGCATCCGGAAGTAATCCTATTTGATGAGGTTACAGCAGCCCTTGATCCAGAAATGGTGCACGAGGTGTTAGAGACAATGATTGCACTTGCAAAAAGCGGTTCGACAATGTTGATTGTCACTCATGAAATGGCGTTTGCCAAGGCGGTGGCAGACAGAATTATCTTCTTAGACAAGGGAGATATTGTTGAAGAGACAAGTGATGTGAAAGATTTCTTTATCCAGCCTAAGACGGAGAGAGCTCAGAAATTCCTGAAGACGTTTGCATATGAATAAAATTATTAGGGAATCACAATCCAACAGAAACACTTTTTTTTAACCATTTCTTCATATATTTGTCGTATAATTCTCGTGGAGGCTGTAAATTGACGCACTATTTGCAAAGGAGTGTACTATGGCAAAGGATGGAAAGGTTAAGAAAGCAAAGGGAGAGGCTCAGTCTGGTATTAGCGCAAAAGATAGTGTAAAGACTAAGTTAATTGTGATAATGGCTTTATTAGTTGCAGTTCCGTTAATGGTTGCCATTATTATCAGCTATTCTACATCTACTAGTAAAGCACAAGCAGATGCTTTAGAGCTTTTAGATACAACTGCAAAATATGTAGAAACCAAATATGCGGAAATTATCAAGGAAAATGTAGATTCATTGCAGATGTTTGCCACATCACCTAGTACAATGAATTTTATGGCGAATTATGGAACTGATGGAACCAGTATTCCTGATGCAGTAATTCAGGCGCATATGGCGCAGATTAACGATATCATTAATGATGGTAATAATAGTGTTGTTTTGACATTGTTATCAGGTGATCAAATTCTTAGAACTGATGGTGGAAACTGTGTTAACATTGCTGACCGTGAGTTTTTCCAGAGAGCTACCACCACAGGAAAGCCAGCGGTTTCTGGCGTTATTGTAAGTAAATCTTCAGGTTCACGTGTAGCTATTATTGCTGTTCCTGTTTTTAATGAGGCAGGACAGGTTATCGGTGAATGTCAGAGAAGTATTGATTTAACTGTTCTTCACGAATTCCTGGCAGCTAATATCAGCGATGGTTATATTGTAGACCAGAACGGTATTATGGCGGCTCATGCTCAGTTTGATATTTCGCCTGAAGAGGAGTATGACATGAGCTCAGGAGAGTTCATTACTTCAGGAAATGAAAGTGGTTTGTTCAAGCAGGAATTCAGCGGAATTAATACATATAATTCATGGGTAAAAGAGCCAATTACTGGATACTCAGTTGTAATTGCCCAGCAGGAAAAGGCAATTACTCAGGAAGCCAATAAAGCTGCCATAATAGTAGTTATCATTGGTTTGATTCTTTTGATTGCTGCAATCGTTATTTCCCTTATTATTGCAACAAGTTTTACAAACCCTATCCTTGCTGTTACAAATACAATTACAGAATTGGCAGATGGTCGATTTAAGAAAATAGATGGATATTCAAGTCGTAAAGACGAATTTGGTGAGATTGTTCGTAGCACCAATTCCGTTATTGATAAATTAGGTGCTATTGTTTCTGCTATTAAGCATTCAGCTGCTACAGTCACAACATCTTCAGAAGATTTGGCAGATATGGCAAATCAGATTGCTTCTACTACAGATACAGTAGCAACAGCTGTTCAGGAAATTGCTACAGGTGCAGTTCAGCAGGCGGAGGAAATTCAGGAGGCTGCTGAAAACGTAGGAAAGATTACAGATGCAGTTGCTGGCGTTCAGACATCTACTGAAAATATGGAAGATCTTGCAGGTAAGATGAAGGAAGCTTCTGAAACATCTAGCAAGTCGCTTCTTAGTCTTAAGGATTCTAGTAGCGATATGACAGCTAAGATTGAAGAAATTGCCAGAACCATTGCAGCTACAAAGGATGCTGTTACAAGTATCAACGATAGTGTAGAAGGTATCTCTGGAATCGCTTCTCAGACAAATCTTCTTTCACTGAATGCTTCTATTGAGGCAGCCAGAGCTGGTGAGGCCGGCAAGGGCTTTGCAGTTGTTGCTGAGGAAATCAGAAAGCTTGCTGATGATTCAGATAGCATGGCTCAGGATATCAGAACTCAGATGGATATTCTTCTTAAGCAGTCTGAGGCAGCCGTTGCAGCAGCTAATCTTGTTAAGCAGGGCAACCTGGAGCAGCAGGAAGCTATCGGTGGAACACTTGAGTCTGTAAATGGAATGCTTGAGGATATCAATGGTACTGTTGATGGTGTAAGAGATATTGCCGGTGGAGCAGATACCTGCGTTAAGTCCAACGACGTTGTTTCAGATGCCATGTCATCACTTTCAGCTATTTCAGAGGAGAATGCAGCATCTTCAGAGACAACAGGCGCTTCTGTTCAGGAGCTTTCAGCTACGGTTTCAAGTCTTGCTAACTCCGCAGATGATTTGAAAGACATTGCAGTTAAACTTAATGAAGAGATTTCATTCTTCAAGGATGACACAGAATAATTAAATCAATGTTAATAAATGATAAGGCCTCCCAGAGATGGGAGGTCTTATTTTATATAGTGTTTTGTTAAACTTTGCCCCCAAAAGACTTATATTTTATCGGTCTCTTTTGCCATTAGAAAGTTATAAAATGTTAGATACTTGATAAAAGAAACGGAGAATAAAAGGAGAGTAATGTAATGTTAAGAGAGACATCAGTGGAAAATGGCGCTCTTAGAGGATTGCCAGGGGCGGACCCACGTGTAACTGTTTATAAAGGGGTACCATTTGCTGCAGCACCAGTTGGGGCAAACAGATTTCGCGCACCTCAACCAGCGGAGGATTGGGATGGAGTAAGAGATTGCTTTGAATTTGGACCATTATCAATGCAGGATGTGCCAAATGGTGGAGATGGTCTTTATGATAGAGAGTGGCATGTGGATGCAGGGGTAAGAGCAAACGAGGATTGTTTATATCTGAATGTATGGACCCCTGCAAAGTCAAAGGATGAGAAGCTTCCAGTTTTAGTATGGTTCTTTGGCGGGGCATTTCAGTGGGGCTACACTGCAGAGATGGAATTTGATGGCGAGCGCTTAGCAAGACGAGGCGTGGTAGTAGTCAGCGTGAATTATCGTCTCAACTGTTTTGGTTTCCTTGCTCATCCAGACATTACAAAAGAAGCGCCAGATGCACCAGGCAACTTTGGACTTTTAGACCAAAAGGCTGGTTTACACTGGGTTGCTAGAAATATAGCAGCATTTGGTGGCAACCCAAATCAAATCGTAATAGCAGGTCAGTCTGCAGGTGGCGCTAGCACTATGAATCAGCTTGTGTGCGAAGCAAACAGAGATATCGTAAAGGGCGCTGTGATATTAAGTGGTATCATTCGTCTTCCAAGTGAAGGTGATGATATTTTCAAGCCAATAAATTTGAAGGAAGCAGAAAAACTTGGACAGGAGTTTTTCAAGGAACTTGGAGTCAAATCTCTCGAAGAGGCCAGAGCTCTTTCTGCTGAGGATATTTTTAATGGCTACAATCGCTTTGTACAGAATCATCCAAGAATGTTCCCAATCAATGATGGAGTATTCTGCAAGGGAGACCCTGTAGAGCGATTTATTGATGGTGACTGCGCACAGGTGCCAGTTATAGCAGGAAATACAACTGACGAGTTTGTTTTCGACAAGATAAATATGGTGGAGAACTCTGTAAAGAGTGCTTTCAAAGATGCATTAAAGAAAGACCCAACACGCCAGCTTTATTATTATCGTTTTGATATAGATGTCCCAGGAGATGGAGTTGACTACCCAGGAAATTTCCATTCATGCGATCTTTGGTTCTTCTTTGAGACTCTTGGAAAATGTCATCGCCCATACGAGGGAAGACATTTTGATTTAGCTAGACAGATGTGCGACTACTTTGCAAACTTTATTAAGACTAGTAATCCTAATGGTGTGGGAAGAGACAGAAGAGTGCTTCCTGCATGGAAATCATTCACACTTAGCGAAAAGGATGAAATGGAGTTCTTAAGCCAGGGTGCAAAAGCAAGACAGGAGGGTGGAATCCGTCAGAACACAAGAAAGCAGGCTGTAAACCCTTATCTTCCAAATTGGGAGTACATTCCAGATGGTGAACCATATGTATTTGGAGACAGAGTGTATGTGTACGGCTCTCACGATATAAATAATGGTGCGGTATTCTGTCTTGGAGATTATGTTTGCTGGTCTGCTCCAATCGATGATTTGGGAAATTGGCATTACGAAGGTGTTATCTACAACAAGACAGACGACCCACTTAACGAGGATGGTCATATGTGTCTGTACGCACCTGATGTGACAGTTGGTCCTGATGGAAGATATTATCTGTTTTACGTTTTAGATAAGGTGAGTGTTGTGTCTGTTGCTGTAAGTGATACTCCAGCGGGCCCATATAAATTCTATGGTTATGTGCATTATGAGGATGGTACAAGGCTTGGCGAGAGGCCAGGGGATGAGCCTCAGTTTGACCCAGGAGTTCTTACAGAGGGTGATGAGACATACCTTTACACAGGTTTTTGTGGACAGGGAGACAAGAGCAGAAGTGGTTCTCAGTTTACAGTGTTAGGCCCTGATATGCTTACTATAAAAAAGGCTCCTACTATTATCGTCCCAGGAAATTGCTACAGTGTAGGAACTGGTTTTGAAAATCATGCATTCTTCGAGGCTCCTTCTATTAGAAAGCATAATGATACATACTATTTCATTTATTCATCAGAGGTTATGCACGAGCTTTGCTATGCTACCTCTAAATCACCAGCAGGCCCATTTACTTATGGTGGTGTGCTTGTAAGCAACTGTGATTTACACATTGATACCTATAAAAAAGCAGATTTCCCAACCTGCCCAGGCGCAAACAATCACGGAAGCATTGTTCAGATTGGAGAGGATTGGTACATCTTCTACCACAGACACACTAATGGAAATTGGTTTAGCCGACAGGGTTGTGCAGAGAAGATTCATTTTGAAGCAGACGGCAGCATTCCTCAGGTGGAGATTACTTCATGTGGATTAAATGATGGCCCACTTTCTGATGTGGGAGAATATCCTTCATACATTGCCTGCAATATCTTTTCTGATAAGACAGGAATCTATGTGGAGCAGGACAACCCACGCATAGTGCAGGAGAGCGGAACTTCTGATCATGAAGATAGCTATATCAGAGATATTAACGATTCAACAGTAATTGGATTCAAATATTTCGACCTTAAGGATGTAACAGGAATAAGAATTAAGGTGAGAGGATATGCAGCAGGTACTTTTGAGGTATTGAATAAGCTGGATGGGTCAGTGCTTGGCACTGTAGATATTGAGTTTACAAATATCTGGACAGCCTATGAAGGAAAAATAAATGTGGAAAACGGCAAGTCAGCACTTTATCTTCGCTTCAAAGGAAATGGCAACGCTCAGCTTTCTTCTATCGAATTCTTACATTAATTGATAAAGTAATTGATAAAAAGTCGCAATAAGACTATTTTAAGGAATCACCTATTGACGAGGTAGGTGATTCCTTTTATATTAATCACAGACTTAATCAGTAGGTAAGTAGGATATATAGAAAGAAGGTAAAAGGAAATGTTTGTTTACGCAGATAATGCAGCAACTACAGCAGTATCACCAAAGGTAGTTGAGGCAATGCTTCCATATTTCACAGAGGTTTACGGAAATCCATCCAGCCTCTATTCAGTAGGACAGAAGGCAAAGGAAGAGCTTGAAGAAGCAAGAGAGAGAATCGCTAAGGTTCTTGGCGCAGCTCCACGTGAGATTTATTTTACATCAGGTGGTAGCGAGGCAGATAATCAGGCTATTATCTCAGCTGCAAGAATCGGAGAGAAGAAGGGCAAAAAGCACATCATCTCTACTAAATTCGAGCATCATGCAGTGCTTCACACACTTCAGGCACTTGAGAAGGAAGGCTTCGAAATCGAGCTTCTTGATGTACATTCAAATGGTGTTGTTACTGCACAGCAGGTAGCAGACGCCATCCGCGAGGATACAGCTCTTGTAACTATTATGTATGCTAACAACGAGATTGGTACAGTTCAGCCAATTCCAGAAATCGGTGCTATCTGCAAGGAAAGAGGCGTTCTTTTCCACACAGATGCTGTTCAGGCAGTTAGCCATCTTCACATTAACGTTAAAGAGCAGAATATTGATATGCTATCTATCTCAGCTCACAAGTTCCATGGTCCTAAGGGAGTAGGTGTTCTTTATGCCAGAGGTGGAATCGTTCTTACAAATGTAATCAACGGTGGTGCGCAGGAGAGAGGAAAGCGTGCCGGCACAGAGAATCTTGCAGGAATTGTTGGTATGGCAGTTGCACTTGAAGAGGCAGTTGCTCACATGGATGAGAACAATGAGAAGTTTGCAAAGCTTCAGGACAGACTTATCGAAGGACTTTCAAAGATTCCATATTCAGAGCTCAATGGTGATAGAAACCAGAGAGTGAAGTCAAACGTAAACTTCTGCTTCGAAGGAATCGAGGGCGAATCACTTCTATTATTACTTGATGACAAGGGCGTAGCTGTTTCATCTGGTTCAGCCTGCACATCAGGCTCACTTGACCCAAGCCATGTGCTTCTTGCAATCGGAAGACCACATGAGGTGGCTCACGGTTCACTTCGTGTGTCACTTGGAGAGGATGCCACAGAGGAGCAGGTTGATTACATCATCAAGTCTGTTACAGAGGTAGTTGAGTACCTTCGTGGATTTTCACCATTCTGGGGTGATTTAGTAAGTGGAAAGCGTCCACACGTACTGCATCAAGAAGGGGCCCCTTTAGGGAAGATTTCTTGATGCCCAGAAGTGCCCATTTGCGCAGCAAATTTGCATGGCACTTCTTCATTGTTTTGTAAATTAATTAGAAAAAATTCCGGAGGAATAACAAAATGGCATTATATAGTGAAAAGGTAATGGATCACTTCAGAAATCCAAGAAACGTAGGAGTGATTGAAGATGCTTCAGGTGTTGGCGAGGTTGGTAACCCAGTCTGTGGCGATATCATGAAAATCTATCTTAAGATAAATGATGAGCAGATTATTGAGGATGTTAAGTTTGAAACATTCGGTTGCGGTAGTGCAATCGCATCTTCATCAATGGCAACAGAGCTTATCATGGGCAAGCCTGTATCAGAGGCACTTCAGCTTACAAACAAGGCTGTTACAGAGGCACTTGATGGACTTCCAGCCCACAAGCTTCACTGTTCAGTACTTGCTGAGGAAGCAATCAAGAGCGCAGTTAAGAATTATTATGACAACAATGGCATCGAGTATGATCCAAAGGATTTCCCAGATCCAGAAGTTGAAGCTTGTCATATGCATTAATTTGCCAAAAACCGCTTAAATAAGTTAAAATAGTTTCTAATTAGAAATTGAAGGGAAACTATTTGATGAGTAACACAAATCAGCAACCAAAACCAAATGCTAAGGCATTATTGCCTATAGCATTGTTTTTGGTTTTATATCTTGGAAATGGAGTTTATTTCCAATACATTTCACCAATTGAAGGGCAGATGGGATTCTATGTAGTCTCGGTAGTTCTGTCCTTTACTTTTGCGCTTATTCTTGCTTTCGCACAAAACAGAGGCAAGAGCTTTGAAGAAAAGATTCACATTTGTGCTCAGGGCATTGGGGACGACAATATCGTAACAATGCTTTTTATTTTCATATTGGCAGGAGCTTTTAGTGGAGTAGCAGGTGAGGCTGGAGGTGCATCGTCCACAGCTAATCTACTCCTTAGCGTTATCCCAGGTAGATTTGCAGTGCCAGGCTTGTTTATTATTGCATGTCTTATTTCTATGGCAATGGGTACAAGTGTGGGCACTATTTCTGTGCTTGCGCCAATAGCATGCGCCGTAGCGAAGAATGGTCATATCAGCATGGCCTTCTGTGTAGGCGTGGTAGTTGGCGGTGCCATGTTTGGAGATAATCTTTCATTCATATCAGATACTACCATTGCAGCTACTAAGACTCAGGGCATCGAGATGAAGGATAAGTTTGAGGCGAACCTTAAGCTTGCACTTCCATCAGCTATTGTTACACTTGCAATTCTTTTGGCATATTCATTTAAAAATGGCGGAGCATCCATGGGGAATTTTGATTACAATCTCTGGCAGGCTCTTCCATATTTTATTGTGCTTGTTTTATCAGTGCTTAGTGTAAACGTATTTAAAGTCTTATTGCTTGGATGCTTTATGTTTATAGTTGTAGGAATTTGCACTGGTTCCCTTACTTACGTTTCTGGTCTTTCCTCAATGGGAACAGGAATCGCAGGGATGTTTGAGACCATGATTGTTACTATTCTTGTGGCATCAGTTGCATCTCTTATCAGAGAACATGGCGGATTTGAGTCTATCCTTTCATTGATTAGAAGAAAGGCTGGCAACAAAAAGGGGGGCATGCTTGGAATTGCATTCCTTACAATGTTTATGGATTTAGCAACTGCCAATAATACAGTAGCTATTGTTATTGCAGCACCTATTGCAAAACACATCAGTGAAGAATATGGAGTGGAGCCTAAGAAGACAGCATCACTTCTTGATACCTGCTCATGTATTATGCAGGGAATCATCCCTTATGGTGCCCAGCTTTTAGTGGCAGCGAATATTGCAAAGATAGCAAGCTTTTCGCTTATTCCATGGTTGATTTATCCATTTGTTTTGATTATATTTGTTACAATCTCAATCATAAAAGAGAAGTAGTAAAGGATTTAATAAGTGAAGGAAATAACATATAAAGAATTAACAGAATTAGATAAAGACAGCTACACCCTTGTAGACATAAGAAATGAGGGAAGCCTGAAATATGGTGTCATTCCGGACTCCATTAGTATCACTCATGAATTATTTGAGACAGATATCGAAGGTGTGGTTGCTCATCTTGATAAATCTAAAAAAGTAATTTTATATTGCACACGTGGGCAGGTTTCTTTGGAGGATGCAGAAACACTTTGTGATTTTGGTTTTGATGCAATAAGTCTAGCGGGGGGATACAATAGTTATCTTTCAGCGTTGATGGAGCAGCAGGAAAAGTCAGGTGATGATGAGCTGGCTGAAAAGCAGGCAGAGATAGAAAAAAGTATTAGAAAGAAATTTCATAAGACACTGTTTTCTCCATTTGCCAGAGCCTGTAAGCAGTATGATCTTATAAAAGAAGGCGACCATATTTGTGTATGTATTTCCGGTGGTAAGGATTCCATGCTTATGGCAAAGCTTTTCCAAGAAATTAAGCGCCATCAGAAGGTGAATTTTGAGCTTACTTTCTTGGTAATGGATCCTGGCTACAGCGAGGTAAACCGCAAGCTTATCGAAAGCAATGCAAAGCTTATGGGTATTCCTATCGTGATTTATGAGTCAGATATCTTTAATGCTGTAGACACAGTTGATAAGAACCCATGCTACTTGTGTGCTCGAATGCGCCGTGGACATCTTTATTCAAAGGCCAAGGAGCTTGGTTGCAACAAGATTGCCCTTGGTCATCACTATGATGATGTTATCGAGACTATTCTTATGGGAATGCTTTATGGGGCTCAGATTCAGACAATGATGCCAAAGCTTCATTCTACAAACTTTGAAGGAATGGAATTGATTCGTCCGCTTTACCTTGTGAGACAGGACGATATTATTGCATGGCAGCGTTATAACGGATTGAGATTTCTTCAGTGTGCATGTCATTTTACGGAGACATGCGACAGCTGTTCAGTAGATGGAACCAGCGCATCAAAGAGACTTGAAACAAGAAATCTTATTGCGGAACTTAAAAAGGTTAATCCTTATGTAGAATCAAATATTTTCCGCAGTGTTGAAAATGTAAATTTGGCAACAGTTATTGCCTACAAACAGGATGGGGTTAAACATCATTTCTTAGACACGTATGATGAGACAAAGGGAGAAGAGGAATAATGACATTACAACAGGTTTTATACGCACTTACAATTCAGGAATATGGCTCAATGAACAAGGCAGCTGAAAAGCTTTATATTGTTCAGCCAACTCTTACAAGCGCCATTCAGGAGCTTGAAAATGAGGTAGGAATCACTATTTTCATGCGTACAAATAAGGGTGTTATCGTGACACCTGAGGGCGAGGAATTCCTCAACGACATCAGAGGTTTTTATCGTCAATACGATATGGTAATGCAGAAGTATAGCGGAGAGGGCACCTACAAGAGAAAGTTTGGTGTTTCCACTCAGCACTACACATTTGCAGTTCGCGCCTTTGTGGATATGGCAAAGCAGTACGATATGAACGAATTCGATTTCGCTCTTCGTGAGACTACTACAATGGACATCATCAAGGATGTCAGCTCCCTTAAGAGTGAGATTGGTATTCTTTATATTAACGAGCTCAATCGAAAGGGACTTAATCGTCTCTTTACAGAACACAGCTTAGAGTTTCATTCCCTGATTAAGTGTAAAGCCTTTGTATATTTATGGCATGAGCATCCACTTGCTAAGATGGAATCCATCAGCATAGAGGATTTGGAAGATTATCCTTGCATGTTCTTCGAGCAGGGAGATAACAGTGAGTATCTGGCTGAGGAAATCCTTAGCGAGAACTTCTATCCAAAGATGCTTCGTGTAACAGATCGTTCAACAATGCTTAATCTTGTCCGTGCGCTAAACGGATATACCTTATGCTCAGGAATTGTCTGGGGAGATCTTAACGGAGACGGCTACATCGTTGTGCCATTCCGTGGCGATGAAGAAAATCCTAACAGTGTCATGGATATCGGATATATCACTAAGAAGAATACTGTTATGTCTATAATGGGCCAGCAGTTCTTGGAAGAAGTGGATAAGGCCTTAGAACAGATTGATAAGTCTGTAATTTATGAGGAAGATTAAATAAAAAACTCAGGGTTCGTATATACGAAAACCCTGAGTTTATTTTTACAAATTTACTAAATCGCTAAGTTTCTTACCATAGAAGAAATCACGCTCTAACATATAGAACTCTGTCCACATAGGAAGTGTTTTGCAAACAGCTTCTCTTGGGCATTCCATATTTTCATCTGCAAGGCATGCTACAGGAGAAAGGCTGCCTTCCATAAGCTCGATAATCTCACCTACGGAATATTCATCAGGCTTTCTGGTGAGCTGGTAGCCACCACCTTTTCCACTAACGCCTTTTACAAAGCCTCCGTGAACCAATTCCTTTACAATAATTTCTAAGTACTTCTTTGAAATATCCTGACGCTCTGCAATATCCTTCAAAGGAATAAATTCCTCAGGATTCTGCTGAGATAAATCTATCATGACGCGTAAAGCGTATCTTCCCTTTGTACTAAACATATTCGTACCTCCTAGTCGCTTTTTATTTATACTATTATAACCTAGGTAAATAGGCGAATCAAGGCTTGGGTTTTAAATACTAAGGTTATGATTTTCAATTGGAATTCTTTCAGCTGCCTGCTCGTAAGCTTTATAAAGCAGCTCAAGTTTTTCTGTTGTAATATCGGGCTCGTAGCAGACATTATATTTTTTGGGGATGAAATCCAGCAAAACATCATTAGAAACGAGAATGTTGTTGTAGGTAATATTGTTTAAATCAGATGGTTTTCCAATAAAGATAACATTGTCAAAAGTGTTATTGGCGAAATCCTTTTTTTCTTTATTATCTGTTTCAAGCATTACATATTGGTAAGGTTCGTCATTGAATTTCTTTTCTGCTGCAGCCTTAAGTCGGTCAAGGTTAGAATTTATTTGAAAAAACAGGGAGTCATTAATGTAGCAGTCCAAAGCCAAAAGTGGTGCAAAGTTACAATCGCCTAAAGAGGCAAAGGTTGTTTTATCAAGATCGTAGCAAATCAATGCATCTGCCTGACCATAGTTTTCAAAACGTGATGGCGGGATCAAGAACACCTCATAGTTTTTATCACCCATGAATGAAGCAACTTTTTTCATCACATACATTTGGTCTGCAATTTTTAAGAAGGATTTTGTATCAGAAATGGCAAAGCCTACCTGATTTTTTCTCTTTGAAGCCAGAGCCTTTGCAGCCTGATTAGGAGAGTAGTTAAGTAGATTAATTACCTGTAAAACTCTCTTTCTGGTTTCATCAGTTATTCTTAAATCCGTCCTTCCATTTACCACATATGAAACAGTTGCAACAGATACACCAGCTTCTCGGGCCTCATCTCTTATGGTGACTTTTTTGCCTGCCATTTTTCTCATCCAATATTTTTATTTTCTCTAT